>JBDKUU010000652.1:0-6069 GCA_039679525.1 Phycisphaerales bacterium
GAGGGGATTCAGACCCTCAGCATCTGCAATTCCAATTGGACACCTGGCCAGATGAAATACCGACTAACACACTGTGGTATTCAGCGGAAAACACCGGAATCGAAGTAGGGATAGCAAAATTCGTGCATCTAGTCGGGACCCTAAAACGGGTGTCACCACAGTTTTTTTTATTCGTTTTTCCACCGAGAGTTACGCCAAATTAGATGATTGCCAAACACGAATTTTTCGACAAATTCGTGCAACATCGGGCAAGGGTAGAGAGACGCGCGATGTGTTTTGCGGGGCTCTGATCTACTAATTGGCGATAGGATATATACTTGAATGTGCGATTTTTGATGTGTGATTTTTGAAGTCAGAGGAGACGGCGAAGCCGGTCCGCGTCTTCCCAACGCATCCACGCTTCTACGCTTCCACGCTTCAACGCGGCCCCGCCGCTCTTACGAGCCACGGGGCACCTTCTTCCCCAGCGACGAGAGACGAGCGACGATGGGCAATGAATCCTGCCAACGCTGTTGCGCGAACTGCCGCTTCGCCATGCCTGTCGAGCATAAGGGCGAGCCGCTACTGGTCTGCCCCTATCGGCAGCAGCGTCGCGGGCGGCTGGCCGTGGTCGAGCCCCAGGAGGGGTGCCCGGCGTTTCGGGCGCGGGTACGGCCGAAGGAGAGGTCGGTGCAAGAGACGTACGCCATCCCACTGGTCAATATGGACGGGCTGTGCACGCTGGTCGACGCGGCGGATTATGAATGGCTCAGCCGATTTACGTGGCGGGCGACGTCCGGTGGCGGCGAGACGTTCTACGCGTACACGCGCTGCAAGGGCAAGATGTGTTTCATGCACCGGATGATCATGAACCCACCTGCGGGTATGGTGGTGGATCATAAGAACCGCGATGGTCTGGACAACCACCGGGTCAATCTGCGCAATGCCACGCGGGGACAGAACAGCATCAATCGCGCGTGGGACCGCGGTGTTTCGGGGTTCCGCGGCGTCTATCCGTGCAAAGACAAATGGGGAGCGAGGATCGGGCATCAGCGCAGGATCCTTCATCTCGGGGTGTTCGACAACCCGGCCGAGGCGGCGCGGGCCTACGATCGCAAGGCCATCGAGCTGCACGGGGAATTCGCCTGTCTGAACTTCCCCGAGGAGGCGAGGGGACGGATCGTGTGCCTCGGTGGCAAGGCGAGAGTGTGCCCGGCGGCCGTGGCCCGCGTGCGGCGGATGCTGTGCGGGTCGTCGCTCGGACCCTTGGCGCCCTGCGCGTGCGTGGGAGCGACGCCATGCCTGCGCGGAGCGTGTCCCTGCCGCATGGAGAAAGAGGCCGCACTGGCGGGCTTTCTCCGGGCGGGCGAGAAGCGTTCGGGACTTCTTTCGGGCATGACGACGGCGCAGGTACTCCATGCGGGTCGTCTGGTGTTCACGAGCTGCTACTTCTCCCTGGGATCATCGGCAAGCAAGGCTTGCCGATGCCACCCGGAAAGAGCCTGCGGGCGGGCGTCGTGCATTCCGGTTGCATCGAGGTCGGCTCCGCTATGGGCGCGGGGACCGCCCTCGCGGCCATGGCGAATTACGCAGAAACCGGGCGAGTCAGAATCGTTCTGGGAACGATGTCGCGTGGCTGACGATGCGATGGTGGCGAATGCGCCCAGTCGTAACGTGTCTGTGCGAGTTCTCGGGCATCCGGGGTTTGCGCGACGGATGGGCATTCGGTCCAGAACGATGGGCTTGATTTGTAGTGACGCCGCGAGGCGTTATCTTGGGAAGTTGGAGGCGGCAAGTTTCAAGTTTGAAGTGAGGAACCCCAAGTCCATCGCTTCTTGCTTTCGACTTGACACTTCACACTTCAAACTGATGCCCGATATGCCCTTGCGGGCACACTACGAACAGGCCGTCCCCGATTCTCCGCTACACGGGGATTCTCTCGCAGACACGTCGCAACTGCGCTCGCGGTTTCTTCGGCCGTCGTTATTTCAGCTCGACGGACCAGTATGCGTGGTCGAGGAACTGCTTCCACGAGCGGTATCGCTGGTGGCCCAGGTGAAGATGGAGCAAGGGACTGTGCTTGGGTTTGACGGGCTGCTGGATCAGGATCATGCCGGCCTGTTTCGGAGTTCGGCCGCCCTTCCTGACGTTGCAGCTCGTGCAGGCGCACACGATGTTCTCCCAGGTGGCCTTGCCGCCCATGGTGCGGGGGATCACGTGGTCCAGAGAGAGCTCCGTCGTGGGGAATCGCTTGCCGCAGTACTGGCAGTGATTCTTGTCGCGGGCGAAGATGTTGCGACGGTTGAACTTGACGTCGGTGCGAGGCAATCGATCGTAGAAGAGCAGCCGGATGATTCGGGGCACCGCGACGTACAGATTCACCGTCGAGACCCAGTCGTAGGCGTCGGGCTCGAACTGATGGCGGGATTGGCTGGCTTCGACCCAGCTCTTGAAATCGTAGTTGGCGTAGGAGTCCTGTTCGACGGAGACGACCTCTGCGAGATCGCGGCACAGGAGGGAGAAGGCCCGCCGAACGCCGACAATACGGATGGCCATGTAGTGCTTGTTGAGCACCAGCACGCTGCATTCTAGCCCGGATTGACACTCACCGAAGGCCATAGGCAACCCTTACCAGCGCGATGATTATATGCGATAAGAGTCCAGACCGCAAGAATAAAAACGGACGTTCCGGCCGCGATCGCGTCTGTGCAAGTTCTCGGGCATCCGGAGTCTGTGCGACCGATGGGCGTACAAACCAGGACGGCGGGCTTGGTTCGTAGCGACGCCGCAAGGCGTTATCTTCCAGGCTTTTGTGCCGTGCAAGACGCCAAGAAGAGAAGATATGCCCTTACGGGCACACTACAAGCGGGTCGCCCTCGATTCTACGCGTACGGGGGTTCCTTCACAGACATCCGCGACGATTGCAGTCCGCTCTCCGGAATTCGTCTACGTTTCGATTCGCAGGAAATGAAGTTAGAGGGTAACCAAGCGGTGCAGGCCCCAGGCCGCTCCTCCATCAAACGGCCGGCGGGTCACGGCGAGGCGGGCTTGGCCGCGGAAGTCTTCGGGACCACGTTGGTGGCTCGGAGCCCCTTTTCCCCCTCGGCGATGTCGAACTGGACCACATCGCCTTCGCCCAACGTCTTGAACCCGTCTCCGGAGATGCAGGAGTAGTGCACGAACACGTCACGGCCGTCGTCGGTCCCGATGAATCCGTACCCCTTCCGGGGATTGAACCATTTGACCTTACCTTCCACCATGTGAGGCTCCTGCAGGATGACTCCCGGCAAAACCTGTCGATCCCGCGTGTATCCTGCCCCGGCGGGAGCGACCGTCGTCTTCACAGGCTCGGCTTGGCCTGCGCCGACGCACGACTGGAAGTAATGAGGTGCTCCCTCATGAGCCGGCCCATCTTGAACTTGACAGTCCGCTTGGTGGGAACGTCCACGCGCTGGAGCGTCTTGGGATTCTGCGCGGTCCGCGAGGCCCGCGTGCGAGTTTCGAACACGCCGAAATCCCGGAATTCCAGACGGTTGTCCAGACACAACTCGTGCACGATTTCATCCAAAAAAGCCTGAACGATCCGCTTGACAGCCACGCGCTTGGCCTGCGTGCGTTCTGCAATGCGATCGATCAGTTCTTTCTTTGTGACTGTCGCCATAGGTTACCTCACTTGACGAAAAGGACCCTGCCTGCTGGGCGCCCTTCTCAGCGATTGTCCAATGATGCAATCCAGCCACAGCCGGACCCTACCACCACCAGAACCGTAAGGATGAACTTCTGCAAATCACTATACAATAAAGACTTCTATGCATCAAGTACTTTTGGGCAAAATTTTTCCCACCGTTGACCGCGGCGGATCGCGGCGGCATAATAGGCCTTTCATTACATGCGACGGGCAGGGTTTAGCCGCAACCAACGATGGAGCGAAACCCGTCGTCGCCGCGAGGACCCTTGAGCAGTCATCTGCGGACAGGACAGGAGTGAATGGCTGAGAGCAAGATCGATAAGCCCGACAGGAAGAAGCCTGTCGCAAAGAAGAAGGATCGTGCGGCGGAGGTCGCCAACACATTCGAATGGTTGATCACGGCCTTCATCCTGGCGTTCGTGTTTCGGGCCTTCGTGATGGAGGCGTTCCGAATCCCCACGGGCAGCATGGCCGACACCCTCAAAGGGGCGCACTTCCGCCTCCGCTGCCCGCAGTGCGGCTATCGATACGACCACGGGTTCGTGCCGCACTACTACGGCATGGCCGAGGACACGATCCCGCCGGGCCCCGTGGCGATCCGCCAGCCGACGCAGTGCCCCAGTTGCGGGTACCAGGTCTCCGCCGGCGAGAGAGTGCCGGTGGCCAACGGCGACCGAATCCTCGTGCTCAAGTGCATCTACCAGTTCGAAGACCCCCACAGGTGGGATGTTATAGTCTTTAAGAACCCCATCAACCCGGCGGAGAACTACATCAAGCGTCTCATCGGGTTGCCGGGCGAGACGATCGAGGTCATCGACGGGGACGTCTACATCAACGGCCTGATCGCCCGCAAGCCTCCGCAGGTCCAGAAAGAACTCTGGATGCCGATCTACGACAATGACTTCCGGCCGGTCACCCCGAACATCCAGGGCGCGTTCAACGGCCAGAAATGGCGGCCGCCGTTTGCCTTCGAAGGCACGGCCTGGAAGATCAGCGACGAGGACCCCACGCAACTGCTGTTGAACTGCCCGCCGGGAGAGCCGAGCGTGCTGGCGTACGACGCCCCCAGGCCCGGCGGCCCTGCGACCTCGGCCAACGGCTTCGGCGACACCTACGCCTACAACGAAGTCTTCAGCTTCAAGCGAATGCCGACAGTCAGCGATTTGATGATGCGATTCTACGTGGACCCGGCGGGTTCCGATGGGCAAATCGGGGTCACGCTGAGCAAGTACGGAATCGACTACAAAGCCTGGATCGACATGAACGGCACGATGACGCTGGCCAAGGTCAACGAGGGCCGCGAGACCATCCTCGCCAATAAGAAGGTCGCCGCCCCCGCCCCGGGCGCCCGCACGCTGGTCAAGTTCGCCAACGTGGATCATCGGCTCCTGTTCGAGTTCGACGGCAACGAGCTGTTTGTGGACCTGGGGCGTGACCCCAACGCGATGGAGGGGGACCGCCAGTCGCCGCCTCGCGCCGAGATCTTCGGCACCGGCAAGATGTCGCTCTCGCACGTGGCCCTGTTCCGCGACGTCCATTACACCGGCCGGGAAGGCGGCAGACCCGCCCGGGCCGTCGAAGGCTACCCGTTCACGCTGAACCAGGACGAGTTCTTCGCGATGGGCGACAACAGCCCCAACAGCGAGGACGGCCGCTGGTGGGGCCAGCCCACCGTCGCCAGCAGAGGCTGGGAGCCGCCGCGAGCCGGCGTGGTGCCCCGTTACTACCTGGTGGGCAAGGCTCTGTTCGTCTACTGGCCCAGCGGCTTCGAATTCCCCTGGCCCGAAGCGATCAAGACCACCCTGGCCGCGAACAGCCGCGAGAACGCGGCGATGCGTCTGCTGCACGGAATCGTCTCGCTGCGGTGGATCCCGAACGTCGGCCAGATGCGTTTCATCTACGGCGGATCGACGGACAAGACGGTCCCGCCATCCCCGCAACCGGTGGCAAAGTAGTCGGACTTCTGCAAAGTGGCCTTCCCCTGCCTGTGCGGGGGCGGGTTTTGGTTTTGCTGCCGAGGGGCAGGAAACCCTCGCCGCATTTAGAGTAGGAGGTCGAGCATCATGAGAGCGTATCGTTCCATTCTCGCCGCAACCATCGTGACTGCCTGCGTGGGCGGGATTCTCACCGCCGCCGCAGACGCCGGCCCGTTCGGAGGCGGCCTCGAACCCCAGGACCTGCGATGCGAGTACCTGGTGAACCCGCTGGGGATCGGCGTCGCCGAGCCCAGGCTGAGCTGGACGCTCGAGTCCGGCCGGAGAGGCCAGATGCAGACGGCCTATCGCATTCTCGTCGCCAGCAGTCCCAAGCTGCTCGACAAGGAGACCGGCGACCTGTGGGACAGCGTAAAGGTCCTCAAGGAACGGTCCAACCAGATCGACTACGCCGGCATGCCGCTCGAA
>JBDKUU010000653.1:0-2569 GCA_039679525.1 Phycisphaerales bacterium
GGCGAGAGAAGTCGTGCGAAACGGTTTCGTTGTTCTTGTTAGGGAGAACTGACGCTAACCTTCGACGCATGGGCTTAGACCAATGAACGCAACGGGTTGCCCCACTCGCGACGGATGAATTGTTTCAACGGATTTGGCACAAAACCCGGGGGCGGGTTAAGCAACGGGCTCCTCGCTGGTCAATGGCAGCGTCGGCTGCCGAAGTTGTAGGTTCTTCTCTCTCCGTCGGTGGCGGGCCTCGGCCAGCTTTCGCCGCCGCTCGGCATACTTCTCCTCCGGGTTCCCTCGGTAATAGTCTACGGGCCGAAGGAACCCCAGGGCACTGTGTAAACGCTCCTCGTCGTACCATCGGATGATCCTGGCGATCACCTTCACCGCCTGGAGGTAATCCGCCAGTTCCTCTCCCTCCAGGGCCTCGTTCAAGGTCCGGTTCGCCCGCTCCATCAGGCCATTCTCTTCCGGGCAGTGCGGCTTGAGCCGCCGGTGGCTCAACTCGTGCTCGTCCAACACCGCTCCAAACTCCCGGGAAATGTAGCAGCTCCCGTTGTCCGAGCGGATGACCGGCGTCTCCAGCAGCTTCCCGGCGGCGTCCCGTGGCAGCGTCTCCAAGGCCGTCTGCGCCGCCAGGCTCACTGCCGGCCCGTCCATCGTCCACAGCAACTCGTGATGCACGATGTACCGGCTGTACTCGTCCAGGAAGCAGACCAGGAAATAGTCCCGACCGCCCACCCAGGTGTACTTGATGTCCGTCGCCCAGATCTGGTTCGGACGGGTCGCCTTCTCTTCCTCCTCCCGGCGACGCTTGCTCCGCCTCCTCCATGGGCATACCAGTTCCGCTTCCTTCAAAATCCGGTACACCGTCGAGGCTCCCAGGTAGGCCACGTCCTCGACCACCATCCGCCACGCCAGCTCCCGATGCCGCAACTCCGGGTGTTTCAAGGCATACTCCTTCACCACCGCCTTCTCCTCCGGCAACGCCTCGTAAGGCTGCACCGGCTGGATCGGCTCCGCCGGCCGGGCCTTCCCCCACGCCTCCTCTCGCAGCCAGCGATAGTACGTCGTCCGTGTCACTCCCAAGGCCGCCAGCGTCTTGCCCACCGGCCAGCCGCTCCGCTGCTTCGTCCGCTTCACCTCCTCATGGACCCGCTGCTGCAACTCCGGTGGCATCTTCCCGTGATCCTCTAGCCCGAAAGCGTTTTTTTTAGCTCCAGATTCTCCGCCGTGATCTCCGCGATCACGTCCTTCAACCGGGCCGCCTCCCGCTCCGACCGCTCCCGCTCCAGGTCCCGCTTCTTCGGCTTCTCCTCGAAAACCTGCCCCGCCGACGACATCAGCCGCTTCTTCCACTGGTAGAACATCGTCGGGTTGATCCCCTCCCGACGACAAACCTCCGACACTTCCACCCCAGGCTGAAGGCACGTCAGCACAATCCGCAGCTTCTCGTTGGCCGTCCACTTCCGCCGATGCTTCTTCTCGCTCATGGGCCCTCCCCCTTTCCCTCATCGTAATGGGTCCGCGGGAGACCGTCACCCACCTTAGCCCCTGTGCCACTTGGCCTGAAACACTACCCGTACTGCTGGCATATCACACCGGCGAGCTTCCGGAGTCATCAGCCGACGAGGTGATCGCGCACATCAGTTCCTGCCGTGAGTGCCAGGAGAGCCTGAAGACGTTCGACGAAGCAGAGGACACTTTAATTGTGCTTTTGCGTGCTCCCGTAATTGAGGATTGCTATGCGAATGAGCCCGAGCGTGCGGCGTTGCTGGCCCGGGTAAGGGCCATTGAGGCTATGGAGCAAGGTGCGAATCCTAAGTCGGATAAGGGAGAGAGCGAACCCATCGCCTTGGGGCAACTGGGGGAATATGAGCTTCTGGAGAAACTCGGCGAAGGCGGCATGGGTGTGGTGTACAAGGCCCGGCAGGTCAAGCTGAAGCGGATTGTGGCGCTGAAGGTCTTGCCGAAAGGCCGCATGGACCAGCGGACGATCGCCAGGTTCGAGCGGGAGATGGAAGCCGTGGGAGCGGTGGACCATCCGAACATCGTCCGCGCCATGGACGCCCGGGAGATCGACGGCACACCGGTGCTCGTCATGGAGTACGTCGCCGGGATGAATCTGAACGCCCTGGTCGACCAAGCGGGTCCGTTGCACGTTGCCGACGCCTGCGAACTGGTTCGACAGGTGGCTCTCGGGCTCCAGGGAGTCCATGAGAACGGGTTGATCCATCGCGACATTAAACCCTCGAACCTGGTGCTCACGCCGCAAGGACAGGTGAAGATCCTCGATCTTGGGCTGGCACTGCTCGAAGCGGGGCAACCGAGCGACGAACTGACTGGCTCAGGCCAGGCGATGGGCACGGCGGACTACATCGCCCCAGAGCAGGTCACCGACAGCCACAATGTTGATATCCGTGCCGACATCTACAGCCTGGGTTGCACATTCTACAAGCTCCTCACCGGACAGCCCCCCTTCAGCGGCCCGGAGTACAAGGGGAGCTTCGACAAACTGATGGCCCATACTCAGAAGAGCCCGCCACCAATCGGGACGCTTCGGCATGAGGTTTCCCAGCAG
>JBDKUU010000654.1:0-3051 GCA_039679525.1 Phycisphaerales bacterium
GGCGGATCCGGCGCTCAAGCACACGCCGGTGATCATGCTCACCGCCCGGTGCGAACCGCAGGACATCGCTGCGGCGTCGGCCCGGGGGATTTCGGACTACGTGACCAAGCCGTTCGATTTCGCGCAACTGATGGACAAGATTCACACGGTTCTCAAGGACAAGAAGGAGTCGTGAGGTCGCCGTCTGGCGACCGGCGGCGTGAATCCGACAGAAGGGAGGATGCTCCGGCCATGGCAAGTCCGATTCGAATTCTGATCATCGAAGACGACATCATCGATCGCAAGCTGCTCGAGCGGCTGCTGTCCCAATCGACCCTGGGCGCCTGCGACGTGCGGAACGCGGATCGACTGGCGACGGCCCTGGCGCTGCTCAAGGAACAGTCGTTCGACATCGTCCTGCTCGACCTGGGTCTGCCCGACAGCCAGGGGATGGACTCCGTGAGCCGGCTCCAGACGCACGCCCCGCACGTGCCCGTCATCGTCCTGAGCGGCCTCGACGACGCGAATACGGCCACGCAGGCGGTGCAGATGGGGGTTCAGGACTACCTGATCAAAGGCCAGGTGGACGCCAGTCTCCTCATGCGGGCCATTCGCTACGCTCTGGAGCGGAAGAAGGCGGAGCGGCAACTGCAGTCGGCCGAGCTGCGGTACCGGACGATCTTCGAGAACTCCGCCGTGGCCATCATGATGGTCGATGCGGAAGAGAGGCTGATTTCGTGGAACAAGTTCACGGAGCACCTGCTGGGAATGGGAGAGCAGCAGCTCCGCGGCCGGCACATCAAGACGCTCTATCCGGAATCCGAATGGCAGAAGATCCGCGCTCTGAGCGTGCGGCGCAAGGGCATGCAGCACCACTTCGAGACGCGGATGACCTGCGCCAACGGGGAAGTCATCGACGTCGACATTTCTCTCAGCGTGGTGTACGACTCGGACGGGGGAGTGACGGGTTCCATCGGAGTCATCCGGGACATCACCGAACGCAAGCAGATGGAGGAGGCGCTTCGTCGGTCGGAGAGACGGTTCCGCCAGGTCGCCGAGAACGCGAGGGAGTGGATCTGGGAAGTGGACGCCGACGGGGTGTATACGTACGCCAGTCCGGTGGTCGAGAAGATCCTGGGGTACAAGGTCGAGGAGGTTCTCGGCAAAAAACGGATGTGCGATTTCTTCCACCCGCAGGACGCGGAACGGTTGATCGCGGAGAGTCAGGGGGTCTGCAAACGCCGGGACATGTTCGCCGATCTTCAGCTCCGCGCCATCGCCAAGAACGGCAACGTGGTGTGGCTGCTGCGCAGCGGCGTGCCGATCCTGGACGAAAACGGGAGCCTGGTCGGGTATCGAGGAGCGGACATCGACATCACCGAGCGAAAGACCGCCGAAGAGGCGCTGCGCCATCACGTCAGCGAAATCGAGCGGTTCAACAGGCTGGCCACGGCCAGAGAACTCCGCGTCGTCGAACTCAAACACAGGATCAATGAGCTGGCCGCGGCGTCGGGGCAAGCGATCCCGTACATCTCGCTCCAGGATGACGGCTCGTCCGCCGAGTCCGAAGGCCCCGCCAAAGGGGCGGCCGAACGGAAACCCGCGGATGGGCAGCGCGGGGACTACACGCTGGCGGACCTTCTCTCGCCGACCCGCATGAGGCAGTTCATGGACAGCTACTGCGACGCGGTCGGCGTCGCGGCGGCCATCATCAACCCCAAAGGAGACATATTCCTGCAGTCTCGCTGGCAACGGATCTGCGCGGATTTCCATCGCAAGAACGAGCGGACGTGCGCCCGATGCGTCGAGAGCGACACCCGGCTGGCCTGCCAGTTGCGAGAAGGCGAGCAGTTCTCGCTGTACCAGTGCCACAACGGACTGACGGACGCCGCGTCTCCCATCATGATCGGGGGCCGTCACGTGGGCAGCGTGTTCATCGGGCAGTTCTTCCTGGAGCGGCCCGATGAGGAGTTCTTCCGCCTGCAGGCCCGGGAATTCGGGTTCGACGAAGCGGCCTACATGGCAGCCATGGCGGAGGTCCCGGTGGTCTCGAGAGAGAAACTGTCCGGCATCCTGGAGTACCTGACCACGTGCGCGCAGCTCCTGGCGGAAATCGGGCTGGAGCGAATCCAGGGCACGGCTCACGAATCCGATCTCCTGCGATGGGCCCAGGAACTCAACCACGCCAACCAGGCGCTGCGGCAGCAGCGGGAGGCGGCCCTGAGCCTCGCGGAGGACGCCAACGAGGCCAGGACGATCGCGGAGCGGGTGCAGGAGGCGTTGTTGCTCAAGGACAGCGCCGTCAACAGCGCGGCCAGCGGCATCGTCTTCGTCGATCTGGACAACAGGCTGACGTTCGCCAATCCGTCGGCGCTGCGGATGTGGGGCTATGCCCGGGAGGGCGAGATTCTGGGCAAGCCGGTGGCGACGTTCATGAAATCGGCGGACCAGGCCCTTGTCGCCTGCCGGTCGGCCCTGGAAAACGGGGCGTGGAACGGCGATCTGGAGGGCCGGCGCAGCGACGGCTCGGACTTCGTCGCGCAGGTCTCGGCCAGCGTCGTTCACGACGCCGGCGGCAAGCCGATCTGTCTGATGGTGTCCCTGGTCGACGTGACCGAGAGCCGGAGGGTCCACGAAATCCTCAACCGCAAGCAGAAGAACCTGGAGGCGATTTTCGACGCGACGCCGCTGGGCATGCTGCTGGTCAACGACCGCATGGAGGTGACCCGCGCCAATGACGTGATCCGCCAGATGTCCGGCCGGGGATATGCGAACATCATCGGCCGGGACGCCTGCCAGACGCTCAACTGCATTCACGCGTCGAGCCTGGTGGACTGCCCCGGCGTCGTTCGCTCCTGTGACTGCTGTTCTTTGCGCGACGCGGTCCGCAGGTCGTTGACTTCGGATGAATCGACCCGCGGCATGGAAACCCAGCTTCCGCTCAGCGACGACGACAAGGCGCGTCCCTGGCTCGCGATCAGCGCCGAACCGGTCAACATCGACGGAAGCAAACACGTCCTGATCGCGATGAACGACATCACCGATCGCAAACGCGCGGAAGAGGAACTCCAG
>JBDKUU010000655.1:0-20108 GCA_039679525.1 Phycisphaerales bacterium
ATCGGCTGACCTCGCTGCCCTGGGCGTTCACTACGGAAAGCCGGCCATCATCGCCGGCGGCGAAAAGGTATCCCTGATTGTCCACGGCCATCGTGAAGCACCGGGCCTTGTCGCCCAGGCGGATGAACCACTTGATCTGTCCGGTCGCCGGGTCGATCGCCCGAACGAACGGATCGTCCAGGCCCACGTAGACTGTGCCGTCGGGACCGAGGACCGGCTCGGCCCAGCTCTCGCTGCCCAGGAGGCGACGATCCGAATCCGCCACGGCGAGGTCGGCCAAATCCGTCGTCCAGGCAAGTGCGCCGGTCTTGCCGTCGACGGCGTACAGACGGCTGTCGTACACGAAGGTCTGATAGATCAAGCCGTTGTCGCCCACGACCGGCCCGGCAAAGGGCTGTCCCTCTGCGTTGGGGATGAGGTTGGGCTTCGGCGTCCGGGGAACCGGAGGAATCGCGTACAGGCCGGGGATGTCCCAGGAGGTCGCATATATAGTCCCGTCGGGTCCCACGGCCGGGGAGGCGAAAGTCATGCTCTGGTCGTCCATCCAGAAGCGCCAGAAGTCGTCTGTGGTCAGAATCAGTATCCCCGAGCCGAGGGCCAATTTGCCGTCGGGGAGAATCGCGGGAGAGCTATCCGCCGGACCGACGAAGAAGGACCGCAACAGTCGTCCGTCAGGCGAAATCTCGTGGACGCGACCGCCGGCGGTACTTACGTACAAGGACCCGTCGTCCGCCACTGTCGGACTACCCCAGATATCGTCGTGCGTGTCGCAGGCCCAGAGGAGTCTTCCGTCAGCGTCGAGAGTGCAGACCTGCCCTTGCCATGTGACCAGATGGATGCGTCCGTTCAGGCCCACGACCGGTCCGGCGGTGATCGCGGTCCTCGCGTCGAACTGCCAACGAAGGCAGCCGATCAGAGGCCCGGCGTTGCGGCTCCGGCCGGTCCGCTGAAAATCGGCTCCCGAAGTCCGCCATCCGGACGCGATCTTCGCTTCAAGACCGGCCGGGTGGATCGAGAACGGATCGCTGGTTGCGCTCTGCAAGAACGCCCAGGAAGACACCGGTGTGACCCGGATCAGACACGCGTCGGACTGAACGTCCTGCGGAATCTGCCACACGAGTCGGCCGGGACACTGGGGGGCGGCGTCGAGAACTTGCCAGCGCTCTCCGTCATCTACGCTGAACTCCACGCGGAATCGCGTGCAGGAGGCCGGCGCTTGCCATGTCACTTCAAACGCCGTGCCGGCGGTCAGAATCTCGCCGTCGCGAGGTCGAAGGATGGCGAGCCCCGATGCGGTATACTCGTCCACTCCCATTTCGACGGTCTCGCCCATCCGCCGCGGCTGGCCGTCGAGGTCCACGGCCCAGAACGAGGTTCGGGCCGCCGGGTCGCCGGTCTGGATGCAGGGCGACCCCGGCAGCAGGTGCGGATCGCCGAAGTCGTCGTTGAGACTCTCGTCGACAGTCGGCGTGGCGGGATCGTCGCCCCAGCCGTCGCCGCCATCATCAGGCAGCCGCACCATGAGCGGATCACCAATGGAATATCCCTTGCCCCCGGCGTGGGGCCCATTGCCGTAGAGGTTGCAATGGATGGCCTCGACCCGACCACGGATCTCGCCTGAATATCCTCCGTCACTGGTATTCCGCCAGAAGATCGAGCTGTTGACCCAACCACAAACGCTCGGCGACGCGTCTGGTTCGAGATTCTGCACGAAGAGACCGCCGCCCTTATTGCTCACCAGCGTGGACCCTCTGACGACAACCTGCGGAGCGCCGAAATCCGAGGTGTTGCAAGCGCAGATGGCCCCGCCATATGAAGCGGCCCAATTGCCGGCCAGCCAGGAGTCCGCCACGGTCGCGGCCGTCTCGTGAAGCCAGATCCCACCGCCCTCTCGGGCTCGATTGCCCCGGATGATGTTGTTCTCCAGGTCGGCCACCGTGAAGTCGCCGGCGATGCCGCCGCCGTTGCTATCGGCCCGGTTGTGATCGATCTCGCAGCCCCGCACGAGAACCGCGTCGCACGACGCGTAGACGCCCCCACCCATGCCCGCCGTGCAGTGTTCGATCCGGCAGTCCAGAATCCGCGCCGTGCCGACGGCGCAGCCGGTTTCGTACACCCCCGCCTCCTCCTCCCAGAGCCCGCCGCAGAAGATCCCGCCTCCGCGGGCCGCGGAGCAGTTCTGAATATGGCATCGAGACACAGTGACGGCCCCAAAGCACTGGGCCCCGCCGCCGTTGAGAGTCCCCCGGGCGCCGGTGATCGTCAGACCCGCCAGCGTGATCCGACGGCTCCCGCCGATCAGGGTGAAGGCCCGATGAGGACTGCCCTGCGGATCGTTGCAGTCCATGATCGTGGCGTTCACCACAGCGAGGTCGTTAGGATCGACGCTGCGGAGGGTGATGGCCCTGAAATCGTCGCCGACACGGGTGCGGATGGGCCGAACCTCAACGTCCCAATTGCCGGTTCCCGTGTATGTTCCGGGCCGAATCTCGATCGTGTCCCCATCGGCCGCGTGGTCCACCGCGGCCTGAATCGTGGCAAAGTCGCCCGTTCCCCCGCTGTCCACCGTGATGATCTTGCCCTGTGCCGAAGACGCCAGGAACGCCAGAACCAGCAACAACTCAACCGTCCGCCTCATGATATGTCCCTCCAATAGATCCCGTGACGCCGGATATTCCAGATTCGCTATGCCAACAGTATACGACGCCTCGAAGCGTCAATCAAGTCGGTTTTCGAACGCATCGCGGGAAGTGTATTCGACGACAGCCGGTTGACAAATTCAATTGGTGCGTTTAGACTCGTAGGTCATGGTCGCCATTGTCGAAGATAAGCGAACGGCGTTGGCAGAATTGTGCCATCGCTACGGCGTAAAGCGGCTCTACCTGTTTGGGTCGGGCGCAACGGGTCGTTTTGACGCCCATCGCAGTGATCTCGACTTCCTGGTCTGCTTCGCGAATCGAGAACCGACCGGCGAATATGCCGACCGGTATCTTGGATTTGCGGACGATCTGGAACGGCTCTTCGGTCGACCGGTAGATCTGGTGACGGAGCAATCGATCCGCAATCCGTATTTCAAGAGTGAGGTGGAGTCCACCCGTCAGCTCGTATATGAACAATCAGACGAGGAAACTGCTGTTCAAGGAAGGACGGACTGATCCTAAATCCGCCGCTGCGCGTCGGGAGTTTTCCGCTTTGGAGCCACCAGCACAAGGGGTGCTTCGCACGCCCTAGTACTCCGACTACTCTAATCTTGTGAGTGGGTGCCATGGCTACGCCTCGTAGCCATGTCTTGCTTCTGTGCGAGAAACACATGCTTACGCGGCGTAAGCATGGCACCCAAAAATCGACGCTGATCAGCAACTCACAGGTTTAACACAGTCAGAGTACTAGAGCGAGCGTTTCGCTCGCGCAACGAGCCGGAGGCCCTAAAGCGCAAAACTTCCCAGGCAAGCCCGCTTCGGGCATGCGTTCGACCCCGTGAGGTGGGGGACTCTCCCGTTTGCCCAGGCGTCTTCGATCCGCCGGAGGACTCACGCATACCTCACCGACCATGTCTGCGGAAAAATCCGGGCGTGTGTGGAATCGAGGGTAGCCCGTTCGTAGTGTGCCCGCAAGGGCATATTCTCTCTTACCTGACGTTCTGTGCGACAGGAGCGTAGAAAATGACGCCTCACGGCGTCACTGCGAACCAAGCCCGTCGTTCGCACAGACTCCCAACGCCCGAAGGCCTGCACAAACACCACCCATCACATGGACAGGATGGGTCTTTCAAAGGCTGTCACGGTCCACTATAATGGCACACTGTTGACATCGCTTCGCCAAGATTGTCCGTGAGGTGCCGCATGAAGAAGCTCTGGCCTTTGGGAGTTGCCGCGTTTCTGTCTGTTTCCTGCATGAGTTGTGCCGTGAGTCCGCAGCAGAAGGAGGCCGCACGGGTCGTTCAGGCTCATGTGGCCAAGGTCGAGCCGCTGACCACGCAGGCGAACCGGGTGTACTGGGAGGCGACCACGTCGGGCAAGCCGGAGAAGTTCGCGGAGCTCGAACAACTCCAGCTTCAGGCGAAGCGGGTCTTCAGCGACTTGAACGACTTCAACGAGGTCAAGACGCTTCACGATTCGAAGAAGATCCGCGACCCGCGCCTCGCCCGGCAGATCGACAAGCTCTACCTGAACTACCTGCAGAACCAGATCGAGCCGGGCCTCATGGAGCGGATCGTCGCCCTCGACACCAAGGTCCAGGAAACCTACAACAATTACCGCGGCACGATGGACGGCCGCAAGGTCACGATCAGCGACGTTTACACGATCATGACGACCGAGCCCAACGTCGCGAAACGCCGGGCCGCGTGGCAAGCCAGCAGGCAGGTGGGCGACGTCATCATCGGGGACTTCCTCAACCTGGTGCGGCTCCGCAACCAGGCCGCCCGCCAGATCGGCTTCGACAATTACCACACGATGAAGATCGTCACGGGCGAGCAGGACGTGAACGACCTGGACCGAATCTTCGACGAACTGGACCGGCTGACCCGCGAGCCGTACATCCGCCTCAAGAAGGAACTCGACGGAATCCTGGCCGCCGGCTACGGCGTGTCACCCGAGGACCTGATGCCCTGGCATTATCACGACCCGTTCTTCCAGAGAACGCCGCTGGTCTACGAGCTGGACCTCGACCAGTACTACAAAGGCCGGGACATCGAGGCCCTGGCCCGCAAGTACTACGCGAGCGTCGACCTGCCCATCGACGACATCCTGTCCCGCAGCGATCTGTACGATCGCGAAGGCAAGTACCCGCACGCCTTCAGTCACGACGTGGACCGCAGCGGCGACGTCCGAGTCCTGGCCAATCTCCAGGACACCGAGCGATGGATGGAGACGATCCTCCACGAGGTGGGACACGCCGTCTACAGCAAGTACCACGACCGTCGCGAGCCGTGGCTGCTGCGCGAGCCCGCCCACGACTTCACGACCGAAGCGATCGCCATGTTCTTCGGCCGGCTAAGCCGCAACGCCGACTGGATGCAGGCGATGCTCGGACTCTCGGATGCGGAAACCTCGAAGATCCGAACCGTCAGCGACCGCTACCTCCGCTTCCAGGAGGTGCTCTTCACCCGCTGGGCCCTGGTGATGTGGCATTTCGAGAAGGCCCTGTACGCCAATCCCGACCAGGACCTCAACACCCTCTGGTGGGACCTCGTGGAAAAGTACCAGTTGCTCAGGCGGCCGCCGGGCACGCCCGACGCCGGCTGGCTCTCCAAGCTCCACTTCATCTCGGCCCCCTGCTATTACCACAACTACATGCTGGGCGAGCTTCTGGCCTCCCAATTGCACAACACGATCGTTCACAAAGTATTGAAGCTTGAATCGGACGAGGGCCTGAGCTATGTTGGCGACCAGCGCGTGGGACAGTACCTGCGCCAGTACGTGTTCGGCCCCGGCGCCCGCTATCGGTGGGACGAGATGATCACCCGAGCCACAGGCGAGCCCCTGACGCCGAAGTATTTCGTCGAGCAGTTCATCCAGTAGATTTGCCACAGAGTACACAGAGAAAGGATTCACGAAGGTGAGAAAGCAAGCAGGTCGGACGATCTTCCGGACTTCTTACCTTCTCTGTGATCTCTGTGCCCTCTGTGGCTCATAAAGGTATGTGAATGGTCTATCTGATTTCGATTCTCGTCTATCTCCTGGCCTTGACGGCCATGGGGATTTACAAGTCCCGCCAGGTCAAGACGCAGGCGGATTTCGCCGTGGCCGGGCGGACCCTCTTGCCGTGGGTCATGGTCTGCACCATGCTGGCCGTGTGGATCGGCACCGGCTCCATCGTGGGCAACGCCGAGGAGGCCTACCGCACGGGCTTGGCCGCTCTGATCATTCCGACCGGCGTCCTGTTCGGAATGATTCTCCTGTCCCTGGCCGCCTCGCGTGTCCGGAACATCGAAGCCACCTCCGTGCCGGAGATCATCGGCTCGCAGTTCGGACAAGTCGCGAGGGCCCTTGCGGTCGTCGCCCTGATCCTGGCCTACATGGTGATCGTGAGCTATCAGTTCAACGCCGGCGGCGCGGTCCTGGAAGTCATCACGGGGGACAAGCCCCCCGCAGCCGTCCAGGTCGGCGACACGTTCACCTCCGCGCAGATCCGGAGAGGCTCGCTAGTCTACTTCCCCAAGACGGAATGGACCGGCTCGGATGTCGTTCTTCTCGAACGCGGGCAAGCCGGGAACAAACAGCCCGTGACAATCCACGTGGTGCAGACGGGCTCGCATCCGGAGGCCGAGAAGCAGGCCGCCCTTCCACCCGGCGCCCTGACGACCAAGGTCAACACCAAAATCCGCATCGTGCCTGAGAACGCGGAAGGAGTCTATCGGATCGCTGAATTGCCTCAGAACGGGCGTCTCGAGCGGATCGAACCCATTCTCACCAAGCAGACCGCGACGATCATCGCCGCGTGTTTCATCGTTCTGTACACGATGCTGGCCGGCCTCAAGAGCCTCGCCTACACCGACATTGTCAACGGGACGGTCATCATGGTCATGATGGTCGTGACATTCCCCCTGTACTGGATCAAGGCCGGCGGCTGGGACGGCATGACGGCGGCCTTCGCCCAAATGGGGGACAAACCCCACCACATGCAGTTCTGGGGCGTCTACTCGCCCACGGATCTGGTCAACTTCCTCTTGCCGATCTTCCTGCTGATCCTGGGCGACGCGAACCAGTACCAGCGGATCTTCGCCAGCCGCAGCGCAAAAGGCGCCAAAACCGCGGTGACCACGATGATCTTCGTGGCCTACGCGATCGAGGTGCTGATCATCGCCTGCGCCTGGGTGGCCGCCAGCCAGACCCCCGATCCTGACGACGGCAAGTACATCCTGATCCACGCCGCCAAGCACTTGATGCCGACGGCCCTCGGATGCGTGTTCATGATCACGGTCGTGGGCATCATCATCTCCACCGCGGACTCGTTCCTCCTGGTCCCAGCGACCACCTTCATCAAGGACGTGTACCTCAACTACGTCAACCGCAACGCCTCCGAGAAACGCGTCGTCTTTCTCAGCCGGCTGCTCGTGGTGATCTTCGGCGTGGTCGCCTATGGCGTGTCGCTGATGTTCGCCCAGTCCACGGGCTTCTTCAAGAAGGCCCTGTACGCCTACACGATCTACGGGGCCGCGATCACGCCGTGCCTGGTGGCGGCGCTGTTCTGGAAACGAGCGACGAGACAGGGAGCAGTCGCCTCGATCCTCGTCGGAACCGCGACGACTCTGCTGTGGGTGCCGCTGGGCAAGGACCGGCTGCCCTCGTGGGTCATGCAGTTGGACGCGGTGCTGCCGGCGATCATCCTTTCGATTGCCGCCCTGGTCGGCGTCAGTCTGCTCACAAGCGCGAAACCCCGAACTCAGGAGGCTCGCTGATGTTCCCCGCCGAAACCTACATCCAACGACGCGCTCGTCTGCGTGAAGAACTCAAGTCCGGCTTGATCCTCCTGATCGGCAACGACGAGTCGCCGATGAACTTTGCGAACAACACGTATCCGTTCCGGCAGGACAGCACATTCCTGTACTTCTTCGGGCTCGACCTTCCGGGCCTGGCCGCGATCGTCGACGTGGACGAAGGGACCGAATGCGTTTTCGGCCGCGATCCGACCGTCGAGGAGATCGTGTGGACCGGCCCGCTGCCCCTGCTGCAGGACCGCTGCTCGCAGGTCGGCGTCGCCCGCACGGCCCCGCCCGACAAGCTGGAAGAGATCCTGAGCAAGGCGGTGCAACAGGACCGGACCGTACACCTGCTGCCCCAGTACCAGCCGGAGAATATGCTCAAGATCTGGCGATGGCTCGGCATCGCGCCGGGGGTTCTCCACAAATATGTCTCGGTTCCGCTCATCCAGGCGATCGTCCGGCAGAGGTCCATCAAGTCGGCCGAGGAGATCAAGGAGATCGAGACCGCTTTGGCAATCACCAAGGAGATGCACACGACCGCGATGCGGCTGACCCGGCCGGGCATCGTCGAGCGGGAGGTCGCCGCCGCGATCAACGCGGTCGTCATGTCCCACGGCGTGCAGCCGGCCTTCCCCACCATCTTCTCCAAGCACGGCGAGACCCTGCACAACCCGTGCTACGAGAATACTCTGAAGGCGGGCGACCTCGTCGTCCACGACTCGGGCGCCGAATCGCTTCTGCACTATGCCGGCGACATCACGCGAACGATCCCCGTCTCGGGCCGCTTCTCAGACAGGCAAAAGGAGATCTATACCATCGTCCAAAGGGCTCAGGAGCGGGCGATCGCTGCGGCCAGCCCGGGCGTCGAATGGCGGGAGATCCATCGACTGGCGGCCGTGGCGCTGATGGAAGGCCTCAAAGGACTTGGCGTAGTCAAGGGCAATCCGCAGGAAGCGGTGGCGGCCGACGCCCACACGCTATTCTTCCCCTGCGGCGTCGGCCACATGATGGGCCTCGACGTGCACGACATGGAGTCCCTCGGCGAGGACTACGTCGGCTACACGGACACGATCAAACGGAACCCCGCTTTCGGGTGGCGGTCTCTGCGGCTGGCCAAGCCGGTCGAGCCGGGGTTCGTCATCACGGTCGAGCCGGGAATCTACTTCATCCCCCACCTGATCGACCGCTGGAAGGCCGACCGCAAATGCGAGTCGTTCATCGACTATGACCGGCTCGAAGCCTGGCGGCATTCGAACGGCGTGCGGATCGAGGACTGCATCCTGATCACCCAGGATGGTTGTCGCATCCTCGGCCCGCACATCCCCAAGACCATCGAAGAAGTCGAGGCCCTGGCTTCCACCCAGGCAAGTCTGTAGAGGTCTTTGGATAGTCGCACACGACCTCATGTCGTCGAAATCCGAAATTCGAAGCACGAAATCCGAAACAAGCACAAATGACCGAAATCCAAAATTCAAAACAGGCTCTCGCCTCGCGATAGCGTTTTGATCATTCGTGCTTTGAGCTTTGGATTTGTTTCGAATTTCGGATTTCGAGCTTCGGATTTCTCGCCTGTTATGCCGAGGTCAGCAGCCGGTCCAGGACTTCAGTATACGCGTGCTGCTGCCGAAGGCCGATCAGGCGATTGACTTCTTTGCCGCTCTGGAAGAAGAGCACGGAAGGCACGCCCTCGATTCCGTACCGGCTGGCCAGTTCCGGCAGGCGATCCACGTTCACCTTGTACACGACCGCCCGGCCTTCGTATTGTTTGGCGAGTTTCTCAATGGTCGGCGCGAGCATTCGGCATGGGCCGCAGGTCGTTGAATAGAAATCGACGAGCACGGGCTGCCCCGCCCCCAGGACCCGAGCGTCGAAATCCTCCGCCGTGGCGATTTGCAGTTCTCCGCTCTCCTCCATCCGCGCAGTCGTCCGCGGCGAGACCATGGAAAAGGACAGGAGACCGCCGAACATCGCCCCGAGCAATCCGCCTCTCAAGGGATTGGCCGTGAGGGGGCAGGCTCCGGTGGTGCACTTGCCGAAATACCCCATCGCCGCCCCGATCCCGCCGCCAATCGCCAAACCGACGACCAACTGAATAAGCATCACTCGCTGCATGGTTGATTCTCCGTTTCTCATCCGTTGTAGAATAGACATGAATCTTGGCCCCGGGGTTCTCAGAGCGTCGTCTCCAGGACTTCCAGGGCGTTCCTGACCTGCGTCAGTCTCTCCGGATCCAATCCGCTGCAAATCCGGCTCTCGCACGCTTCCATGTGCTCGAACATCCGTTGCCTGATCCTCTTGCCCTTGGGCGTGAGGGAGACCAGAGTCGTTCGCCGATCCTGCCGGCTCAGACGGGTCTTCGCGTAACCGTCCGTTGTCAGCAGGCTCAACACACGGCTGCCCCGCGAGAGCGAAAGCGACATCCGCTCGGCGAACTCGCAGCCCGTGATCTCGCCGGATTCCCCCATGACACCCAGGGCATTGAACTCGGCCGGGGAAAGACCCAACTGACGCTGGATCTGTTCCTCGTTCCCCTGGCACTTGCGCCGGACCGCCAGAATCAGTTCGAAAAGCCGTCTGCTCATAACCGTCCTTTGACTGACGCCCGAATTACTTGCTACTAGCAAGGATATACGAGCATCGAGCGGGAGGGTTCATCGGGCTTTTCAGCGGCCCGCGGCGGGCGTCTGCGAGACCCTGGACAGCGCCGCCAGAGCGAAGATCAGGGGATAGAGCTGCTCGAAGTACCAGAGGCTGGCGAAATACAGACCGATGGGCGACGCCGGAAGGTACGTCCCATGATGAGTGCTTACGATGAGCCATTGGGCCCCGCGGCAAATGGCTTGGGCTGCGGACGGATCGCCGCACAAAGGACCGGCCGCGGCCAAGGCTTCGACCGCCAGAGCCGTCTCTTCGAGTGAAGAGGCGACCGAACCCGCCCCGCCCCATCCGCCGTCGGCATTCTGCGCCGACAGGAGCCACCGCACGCCGCGTTCGCACATAGGTCCTATTGGTCCTACCGGTCCTATTTCCGATGCGCAGCTCGCCAGATGTCGAATCGCCCGGCTCGTCCCATAGACCGGGTTCTCCCGATTGGGCGCCGCCTGATTCCCGAACCAGAGCGGCGCCCAGGAGCCGTCCGGCCGCTGGGCCTTCTCGAGATAGGCCAGAGCCCTGTGCAAGGCCTTCGCCGTCCGGCCCTTGAGCGGCTCCGGCAGCGCACCCAGCCAGAGCCCCATCGCCGCGACCGCGTGAGCGGTGATGTCGGCGGCGCTCTTGTCGAACGGCAGCTTTGTCCAGCCGCGGCAGAAAGTCGGGATGCCGCCGTCGGCGTTCTGAAGGCCGAGGAGCCATTCGATACCGCGTGAGACAGAAGAGATAGGACTGATGGGACCTATGGGACTCATAGGATCAGGCCGCGATAATTCGTGCAGGGCGACGAGCGCTCCGGACGTGTCGTCCGCGTCGGGGACCGCGCCTGGGAGGTTCGTCCAGGCCCAGCCGCCCGGCGCGGCCTGCGTGTAGGGATGGATTCGCTGATGCTGGGATGAAAGGAGCCAATCCGCGAGTCGTTGTCGCTCAGAAAAGGACAGCGATTCTTCGAGGCCCGAGGCGGCCAAGGCGTTGATCGACAGCGTCGTGACCCACGTGGCGAGGTTGGTGTCGATCGGCCAGCTTCCATCCTCGCGAATCGAAGCCGCGAGGAACTCGACGCCCTTGGCGACGACCGCATGGTTCCGATGCCCGCTCGCGGCCAGGCTCATCACGACGAAAGACGTCAACGGAGCCGCTTCGAGAAAACCGCCGTTGTCGGGCTGAAGAGTCGCGAGCACCCGCAGAGTCCTGGCCCTTGAGAAATGCCGGATCGCTCGCGAGAACGGGTTGATCGGCCCGCGATGTTCGTAGCGGGCCTGCCCCATCGCGATCAGCGCGGGCAGCGCGTAGCTCACGACAGGCAAACGCAGCCACTTGAACAGCTTGTGCGGCAAAATGGCCAGCTCGAACGGCAGCGGCCGAACCCGACGCCACGCGTCACGGCCCTCGCCCAGTCGCCCGGCCAGAGCACACATCGTCAGAATGGGCACGGAGAACGTGCGATCCTTGCCGTACTGCCGCTCGACAGCGATCGCGAGCGACTCGGGATCGAGAGAGCCGACCTTCCGCCGCAGCCAGGATTCCGTCTTCTCCACGGATATCGAACACGGGGACGGTCCGCCGAGGATCGTCATAGCGGAGTAGCAGAGCATCGTCGTGCTCAGATTGCTGGGGCTGCCGATGGTATCGCCCCAGCCGCCGTCGGCATTCTGATTGTCGCAAAGCCATTGGAGCCCTCGATCGACGAGCGATCGATATCGAGCCCGATCCACTGTGGCCAAGGCGAAGGCTGCGGTCGCCGTCGATAGCGCGCTGCTCGAGAGCCGGCCTTCCCAGTGCCCGTGCGATCCCCGGGCGGTGAGCAACTTGTCCCGCAGCGCGGCGATCGTTTCCTCAAGGGCTCTTTCGCTCATCGGGTCAGGGTCCCCAGGGCCAGCAGCCCATAGTACGTGTATTCGCAATCGACAACGTCGTCGCCCCAGTGGCCGCGGAATCCGCCCTCCTCACTCCAGAGGCTGTCGAGATAATCGAGGTGCTTGTCCCTCGCGTCGTCCATCGGCGCTCCGACCAGAGACAGAGCATGCAGCGCGGTGGCGGTGGAAAGCAGATCGGGCACGCCGACGTCTCCCGGGAATGGAATCGCACAGAAGCCGCCGAGCGGATGGGCACGGGCCAGCAGCCAACGAATCGCGGACTCAGGAATCGGCTGCTTGAGATAGTGCAGCACGCAGATCGCGGCCGCCGTGGCGGGCGTCGCTCCGGCAGTCATCGAGGCTTCATTCGCATAGCCGCCTTCCGGCCTCTGCAACGAGATGATGGATTGTGCCATCGCTTCGACATTCGGGCAATCGACGCCCAAATCCTGCCATGCGCCCAACGCCAGGAAGCTCCCGTATGCGCTGCCTTGTGCCTCCCCCCGAATCATGTTGAAACCGCCATCGCGGGATCGGTAAGTCGCCAGACGTCGCATCAAGATCTCAGCGTCTCGCACGTTCGCCAGATTCGCCCGACAGCGGATCAGGGCCGCCAGGTGCACGAGGTCCAGGGTGTCCCCATCGCCAAAGCTGTCAAGGTACGCGGTTATGCGTTCGCGAGGGAGATCGACGTCCAGCATCAAAGACGCTTCGAGGCCGAAGACCGTGTAATAGAGGTCGCTGCGTCCGTCTCTTCCCTGGAAGCCGCCGTCGGGCGCGAACTTTCGGCGAAGGAAGTCCTTCACCGCTTCGACGGAATCGCCCAGGGCCTCGCGGGCCCCTGCCACCGCCTTGCACATGTCCAGCCTGATGGTCACAGCGGCGATCTCCTATTCCTTCGGCTCCCGCGGCGCGACGACGCTCGCCTGCCCCGTATTTTCCTCCGGCGGGTCGCCGCCGGCGGCCTGGAGGGCGACGATCATCTGCCGGGCCTCCTGTCGCAGGGCCGGCAGATGCCATCGGAACACCGCGGCCCCTATGATGCACGCCGCCCCGCCCAACATCACGGTCGCCGGCGCGCCGATGCGATGAGCCAACGTCCCGGCCAGCAGCGAGCCGAAAGGGGCCATGCCCATGAACATCATCGCGTACACCGCCATCACCCGTCCACGCAATTCGTCGCGGACCAGCGACTGAATGAGCGTGTTCGACGCGGCCATCTCGATCATCATCGAGAACCCGACCGGCACCAGCAGCGACATCGAGAGCAGGAAGTTGCGGGACAGGGAGAACAGGATCAGCCCCAGGCCGAAACCGGCGGCGGAGAACGCGATCCACCGCCCCAGGCCGCGAATGCCCTTCTTCGTCGCAAGCGTCACCGCTCCGATCAAGGCCCCGAATCCCGACGCGCCCATCAGCAGGCCGAGCCCCTTCGGGCCGCCGTGCAGGATCTGGTCGGCGAAAATCGGCATGAGAACCGCGTACGGCATGCCCATCAGACTGACCAGGCCCAGAAGCAGCAGGAGCGTTCGAATCGGCCGGGCTTGCCGAACGTAGCGGAATCCTTCGACGATGCTGGCAAGCGCCGATCCGGGAAGCGGCACGCGGGCCTGGACGTCTACGGTCATCAGCAGGAGCCCCGTAATCACAGCTAGATAGCTGATCGCGTTGAGGAGAAAACACCAGCCTTCGCCCACGCCGGCCACCAGTATGCCCGCGACCGCCGGGCCCACCATGCGTGCGCCGTTGATCATCGAGGAATTCAGCGCGATGGCGTTGATGAGATCCTCCCGGCCAACCATGTCGACCGCGAAGGCTTGCCGGGTCGGGACGTCGAAGGCGTTGACCATGCCGAGCGCGGCGGCCAGCGCGAACACGTGCCACACCTGCACGCGGCCCGTGAGCGTCAACGCCGCCAGGACGAAAGCCAGGAGCATGGAGGACGTCTGCGTGACGAGGAGAATTCGATGGCGATTGTAGCGATCGGCAGCCGAGCCGCCGACCGAGGCCAGCAGAAAGACCGGGATCTGGCCCGCGAACCCAACGAATCCGAGCAATGCGGCGGAATTGGTCAGCCGGTAGACGAGCCAGGACTGCGCCACGGCCTGCATCCAGGTGCCGATCAGCGAGATGAGCTGCCCGCCGAAGAACAGCCGGTAGTTCCGATGTCGAAGCCCCCGCAGGACGAACGGCAGCTTCGACCACGGCCAGGGCTGCTCCTCACCATTGTCCCTATGTCCCGCTTGAACGCGTCCCTGGTTCGCCACGTCCTGTGCCTCACTCATGGCCTGCGGCGCGCCGACTCTGAGGGTCGTCGCAGCAGCCCATGATCTCGAAATCATTGAACATCCTGGCGATCACGCGGCGAAGCAGCCCTTTGAGATTGGCGTTCTTGAGCGCGATGAGACTGCCGATGGCCTGCGACTTGTAGCTCTCCATGAGACGCCACGCGGCGGACTCGACGTTGGAATTCGAGGCTGGAGGCTGTAGGCTGGAGTCTGTAGGTGTTCCTCCCGCCTCCGGCCTACGGCCTATGGCCTCACTCGCCAGCGCCGGGAGAATGGACGGCCGCTTGCCGTTGAAGAGATCCTCTCTCGCGGGCGAACGAAGGTCGTCGAGGTCGTCGCGGATCTGATAGGCGATGCCCAGCGACTCGCTGTACCGAGCCAGAGCCGCGTGGACCTGCTCGTCGCAGTCGGCCAGAATCGCGCCCAGGCTCAAGGCGACTTCGAAGGCCGGGGCGGTTTTCATTCTGAAGATGTCGATGACCTCCGCGACCGTCAGGTCCTTCGGCGACCGCATCCAGGCCAGTTCGCTGCCCTGCCCGAGGCACAGGCTGCGATGGCCTTGAGCCGCGGCTCGAAGCAGCCGCACCTTCTGTGCGTCGGGCACGTCCACCTCAGCCAGGAGCCTGTAGCCTTCGCCCAGCAGCAGGTCGCCCACGTTCAGCGCGATGGGCACCCCGTGCTCGGCGTGCAGCGTGCGCTCGCCGTACCGTTCGGCGTCGCCATCCTCGATGTCGTCGTGGATCAGCGAGGCCTAGTGAAAGCACTCGACCGCGATCGCCACCTTGCGGAGGTCGGCCTCACGGGTCAAAGAGTAGTCGCCGGACAAGGCGCTGTAGACGCAGACCGCCAGGAACGGCCGCCATCGCTTGCCCGCCTTGGCCATCCAGTCCAGGGCCACCTGCTCCGTCCGGCTGGCATGCGGCGCGATCGCCGCGGCGAGGGCCTCGCGCGAGAACCACTCATTCACCCGCTGATGCAACGCGTCCAGATTGAACCGCTGCGCCTGGTCCTCAGCCGTCTGATAGATCGCCTCCCAGAGCCATTCGAGGTCCACGCTCGTATTGGCGCAGCCGTCGCGAAGCAAAGGGATCGCGATCCCCGGGACCGCGCCGGCCTCCATGTAGGGGAATACCCGCTCCAGGACGGATAGGCAACTCGCCCCGATCACCGCTTCGATCCGGCCGGCCTCGATCAGGGACATCACGATAGGCGAGCCCTCTGCGACCAGCACCGCATAGCCAAGTTGCTCCGCCTGGCTCTTGAGGTCGTCGATCACGCACCGCCCGCAGTTCTGGCACAACAGGCCGATGTCGTCGAAACTCGCGGGACAATCCTTGGCGTCGCGAAGGCACCTGGGCAGCAGGAGCAAACGCTTCTCATAGGGGATGGCCGCCACGGTCTCCCGCCACGCCTCATTGTTGACGAGGACCGCGGCGAAGTCCGCGTATTTGGGCTCCATGCCGATTTCTTTGAGCACGGCCTCCGTGTGGGCCCGCAGTTCCTCGATGCCCAGGGGCGGCACCGGCCGCTCCCTCGCCACGTACGCGCGAATCGCCTCCAGCAGCCTCTCGCGAGCGGGTTTGCTCTGCGGGACATTGTCCTGAGGCTGCCGCTGAGGCCTGGCCGCCGTCACACGGTCATCACGCATACATCTCCTCGATCACATGGATCATGGATGATTGATTATGGATTATTGGCGGAGGCAACCGCCTCTTTGCCAATCATCAATGATCCATTATCCTTCATCAATCGCTTTCCCAGCTTCTTGAAGGCCCGGCGCCAGGTCAGAACTTCTCCTCGTCCCATCGTCTGCATAATCGCCCGTTTGATCCACGGGACGCCGCCGGCCCGCTGATTGTCCCAGAACAGCCGCGGGACCATCTTGAAGTTGATCTCGTAACACGTTCGGTACAGCTCCAAATGCTCCGGCGTCATCGTCGCCAGGCTGAACCGCCTGCCGGCCGCGATCTCGTCGGCCGTCATGGGCTCGTAGAACACAGGGAACACGACCGCTCGTTTTTTCCGCAGGTCCTTCACCAATTCCAGTGTCGCCGCGACGTCGGCCGGCGTTTCGCCCGGCAGGCCCAGCACGAGGCTCATCACCGGGAAGAACCCGCACCGATTCATGCGGTCCGCCGCGTCGCGAATCATCTGGCCCCAATCCTTGGGATCGAATGGAGCTATTTTACCAGGACTGTTGGCCGCAACCAAGTGCCCGTTGGCGCTCTCGGCCCCCATGTTCACCCAGAGGTAATCGCTCCGCTGCTCCCAGGTCAGGAGCCGCTTGATCTCCTTGAGCTGCTCGTCGTCGAGCTGCAGGACCGACGTGATGTTCGCGTGGTCGATCTGCATGAACGAAAGGCCTTTGATCTCCCGCATGCGGAGCAAGAGGCCGCGGAGTTTCTCGAAGTCGGGCTTCAGTCCCTTGGCGCCGTAGCGGAAGAAATCCTCGCTGCCGCTAACGACCGCCTTCAGCCCGCCCGCGACGTTGGTCTCGAGGTCCGCGAGGATCGTGCCCTCGTCCAGGTGGGCCATCCCCTGGCGGGCCATCGCGCAGAACTTGCAGCCCCGGCCGCAGCCGCGGGACAGCTCGATGATCCCGAGCAGCGAAGGCGACCGGATGGGCTGGATGCGCGAAGCCCCGATGTCGGAGACGACAACTCGATTCGGCGCGGGACAATCGGCCGACGTGTAGGGTGTGCCGTGCACACCATCTGCTCCCCATGAATCAGACGCAGCAGGGGACCGGCCGGCCAGCAGATCGGCGAAAACCTCCGGCCCCGAGGTCTCGAAATATCCCTGATAGACCAGGTCGATCTCGACGTCGGGCCTCCGGTCGGCGTGCATGAGCCATTGCCAGGCCCCCGCCCCGCCGACGACGATCTTGAATCCGTGCTTGCGTTTGAACGCCGCAAGCTGCTCCAGAGTCTTTCGCGTCCAGTACCGCGTGTACAGCTCGCCCTTGCAGAAGTTGGCCGTGGTCGTGTTGCTCATGCCCTTGCCCAGCGGGTCACTGGAGCTGAAACCCACCACCTTGACCCAGGGACCCATCAGATCGGCCAATCGCTCCGGCGTCGTACAGACCACGTCGTCCGGCGTCAGGGACGTGTACTTCAGCAGCGCCGATTCGACGCGGCGAAGGCCCAGCGGAACGGTGCGAGCCCGCCCGCTTTCGTCCGTGGGGACGGGCGGGGCCATGAACCGCCGCATGAAGATCTCGGGCACCTGTGTCGCCTGCATTGTGGCGAACATGCCTTCGAAGAGAATGCGGTAATTCGCGCTGAGGGTCCTGTCCGCAACGAGGACGACGGCGGGCCGCAAGGGTTTACTCATGAGGTTTGTCGCCCTTCTTTTCTGCGTCGGTGCGTGCCTCAGCCTTGGACTTCGCGATGACCCGCTGCATCTCGGCCGGGGACAGCGAGGCCAGGACCTCGTCGGGGATGTTCAGTTCGCGTTTGAGGCTGTCGAGAGTCGGGCAGGACCGGTTCGGATCCGCCTGGGTCGAGAATCGCTTGCCGCCGGCGGAACGATTGCGGATTCGATCGTAGAGGTCGCCTGTCGGGGCTGCTGCTTGGGATTGTCCGGCATCAGGGCAGGCACGGGGGCCTGCCCCTACGGCGACCGCATCGCCATTGATCGGCGAATCGACGTACTTCGGAAAGATGATCGCCTGCCGGGGACACATCCGGGCGCAGGCGGGACAATTGGTCTTGCAGCCGGAAGGCTTCACGACCTGGACCCGCCCCTCGGCCGAGAGGCCGTAGGTGCCGAACAGACAGAAGTTCATGCACTGTTTGCAGTTGACGCACCGGTCGTAGTCGATGACCGGGAACCAGGGAACCCAGTCCGATTTGCTATTGATGATTGATGATTGATGATTGGGAGCGGAAGGGGCGGACTCTCCTTCAATCATCAATAATCCATCATCCTTCATCAATTCGGCAGTGATCTCCTCGGCGGATTGCGTTCTCATGTTGAGAAGCCGCGTTCGTTCCTCCGAGAGCGGCGTGCCGGCGGCGTGGAGGAGCCAGCGAATGGCCCGCGGGAAACAGGCGATGATCGTCAACGATGGCGCTTGGGCCCAGGTTTGCAGACGTGGATCGCGATCGGCCGCTAGGCCGCAGAGGTCCGCCACCGCTTCGACCTTCGCGCCGCAGCGGGAAAGCGAATGCAGAACCTGCTCCCTCACTTCTCGGGGGATCACGTCGTAATGGACACAGTTGCAGAAAAGGATCAAGTCCTGCCCGCCGGGCCGGCCTGTTGTCATAACCTATTGTCCTGCCTAGTGATAAGCCTTCACTCGCTGTGTGCCCGGTCTGCTGGGCGGATCGGCGATCTCAACGTCACAGCCTAGATTCTACCGAGGACGCCGCGTCCGTGTTCGGTCGCGCAACGAGACAGCGTCCGAAGGCTCCATCATACAGGCTTTCGGCCAAACTCACAACTCCGCGATCACGCGCCGATGTCGTACGCCAGGAGGGCGTCGCCGTGGCGGATGTACAGCCGGCCGTTGGCGATCGTCGGGTGGGCCCAGTGCTCATCCGTCCCGCCGGAGACTGTGAACTGGCCTGCCGGCTCGTAGGCCGCTGCACTGGGCTTGACCAGACGCATCGTGCCGTCCACGCCGTAGACGTAAAGCATGCCGTCGGCGGCAGTTACGACGCCCATCTTGATCTCCGGGGCGTTCCAGAGCGTCTTGCCCGTCTTCCAGTCCAGGCAGACGAGACCCTTGTTGGCGCTCTGGGCGGTGCCGTAGATGCAGCCGTCGATCAGGACCGTGCCCTGCATCTGGCAGTCGAGAGTCTTCTCGGCCCAGACCGGGGCGGCCGTTGGGTTCGTTTCTGCAAGAGACAGCATCGCGCCGCCCGCGCCCATGCCCGAGGAGATGAAGACCATCCCGTCGGTAAACAGCGGCGGGTTCGGCTGGACGCCGGCCCGGTGCGGGTGCTCATGCTGCCAGACCACTTCGCCGGTGGCGGCGTCGACCGCGACGGCGCTCCCGGCCAGCATGGTCAGGACCAGCCGGCGATCGCCCTGCTGAATGATCCGGCAGGAGCAATAGCCTGTCGGCTGGCTGAGACCTTTCGTCTGCCAGAGGGTCTCGCCGGTGCTCTTGTCGAGGGCCACGACCGAGGCGTCGAGGCCGCCGGGCGTGCAGATCAGCTTGTTGCCGTCAACGAGCACCGAGTCCGCGAAGCCGAACTGAGCCTGTTTCGGCTTGAACTTCTCCACGAGATCGACCGTCTTAAGAACCTGGCCCTTGGCTACATCGAAGGTGACCAGCTTGCCGAAACCGGTCAGGAGGTACACGCGGTCGCCGTCAACGGTCGGCGTGGCCCGGGTGCCGCCCACGGCCGGTCCTTGCTTTTCGAGTTCCGGCCCGTACGGCGTCTTCCACTTCGGCGAGCCATCCGGGTTGAAGGCGAAGAGAATCCCCTGCTTCTGGTCGTCCATGCCGGTCACGTAGATCGTGCCGCCGGCCACGGTGGCCGAAGAGTAGCCTTTGCCAAGACCCTGGGCCGTCCAGGCGAGCCTGGGCCCGCCTTGCGGCCACTGCTTGAGCAAGCCGGTATCAGAGAACTGGCCGTCACCGGCGGGCCCGCGAAATCTCGGACAATCCGCAGATTGAACAGCCCCCGCCAAACTCATCACGCCAATAAGCACCAAACCGACTACGCTTCTCCTCATGAGCCGTCTCCCTTATCGAAAAGTGATGGTGTGCATCAAATTTCCATGTCACGCCGGATACCCGACAGTCTGGGCGAAAAGCACCCGCTGCTGGGGCCGTAGTTTGAACTCCTTGACCGTGTTCTCCTTGTCGCAATTGTGGAACCAAGCCGCCAGACCCTGCGAGGCCGCGAACAGGTACACGCTCTGCGCGATCAGACC
>JBDKUU010000656.1:0-4983 GCA_039679525.1 Phycisphaerales bacterium
CTGGCCGGTCGCCTTGTCGCTGTTGACGCTGGACCCCGCCATGAGTTCGGGGTTGCCCGCGACGAGGTTGAACCAGCCGTAGAGGTTCTGCGTCATCTGGACCGTCTCAGCCGAAGGACCCTCGTAGGATTTCACCTGCACACCGTCCGGGTCATCGGAGGCGATCCACTCGCCATCCTTCGCATCGTGGATGGCCTCGGCCACATCGGCGGCGGAGGCCCGGTATAGCGTAACGTTCTTCTGCCGGTCGGCCTGGTCCATCGTCTTGCGGAACAGGGCGCACGCCATGTCCGAGAGGTCCCGCCACACGCCCACCGGCGCGATCGGGAACGGGATGTCGGGGACCGGCTGGGTCAGACTGCCGAACGTGTACGGACCCGAGGGCGGGCCGTAGTACGGTTCGATCTTGAGATAGTCCGTAGCCGCCATCTCCTCGGGATCGGGGATGTAGCAGATCGACTCGGCCTCGGGGACCCACAGTTCGATCACGTTCACGAAGTCCTGGAAATCGAGCGTCGAGGTCGATTGCGTATCGTCCTTCGAGAGATCGGCGGCGGTGTTGCTCTCGCCCTTGGCCCCAGCGCGGGGCAGTTTTTTGACGAGTTCGGTGTTCCAGCCGCCGGCGTCGAGGAGTCTGTTTCGCTCGATGCGGATGCGGTGGCCGAGGAACGCAGCCCGGTTGAAGTCGAGACACTGCGGATCGCACACGAAATCATCGAGACTGATCCGCTCGGTGTAGAGCTGGCCGGGGTCGATTGTCAGATCGGGGGTTAGGACCAATTGTCTGTCGCTGGGGGCGATGCCCGTCTTGGTGATGGTCAGGCCGAAGCACATATCGACCACACTGGCCCGCAGCATCCGGGCGCGGTGGGTCTTCTTGTGCAGCTCATCGAGGGCCAGCCCGAGCTTCTCCGCATACTCCCGCTGGGCGAGGATCGGGGTCAGGACCTTGTTGGCCCCCTCTTTTTGTACGACATTGGGAACGAGACTGCGAACCGCAAGAAATACGAGATTGAGCGGGCGTTCGCCGGTCAGGCCCGCCTCCTTCGCGAAGTAGTCGCCCACGTAACAGGATATATGGCTGGCACGGGCCAGGCGAAAACGCTTTACGCGCTCGTAGCCCTCCCGAACGGATTCCGAGAGCCTGTTCGCTGTGACTTCTATCGCCATCTCCATCTCACTTAAACGAGTATCGCTTTTGCCAGCCGTTCACTTTTTTCTGCTCGCGCTTATAGGCATCGAACCGGCCGCCCCACGAGTGCATCGTGCCGCTCCCAACCGCTGCCTGGGGTTTTGGGTTTAGGACGCTTTTGTCCATCACGGTCAAGGCGTCGGCGATGACCCTGTCACCGTGGCCGAGGTACTCTGCCTTGTCCTTGTCCACCAACTCCGCTGGACCACAACCCCCAGATGGGTAGGTAATATAAGTTCGGGCCTGGTCGAGACTCTGCCGGTCCCTGTTGATGATCCGCCCCTCCTTGAGTGCCCGCTCGTAGGCCCGGAGCATCAGGGCCTTGCGCTCTCTCGTGGAGTGCCAGCCCCATCGGGCGGTCTTCTTCTCAACCACGTTGCCCACGGTCTCATCCCGGTAGTAGTACGGGTACTTCAACTCGTGGACGAACACGTTGCCGAAGTCCATGCCGGGCCCGTTCTGCTCCCAGATCACGAACGGCAATCGCTGCGGCGCGCCCCCACCCACCCACAGGCACAGGGCCGCGACGACGCGGGCGGCGTTGTACGGCGGCGTCGTCCGGCTCGCCCACTTGGCGACGATCTCACCCGTCTGCTTGCACTTGACCGAGACGACGCTCTCGCTCGTCCCCTCGCCGCCCAGGCCCTTCGAGAGGTCGATGCCGAGGATGTAACTCTTGCTCTGGTCGAGGCGGCCCTTGGTCAGCGGCGCCCACACGGCGAGTTCCCCGGCCTTGGCCCGCGTCAACTGCACGGCCTTGAGGTCGTGGGTCCGGAACAGGCGGGCCACATCGGTGTTGGGAATCGACTCGCGGAGCTTGACGTTGAACCGCTCCTTGGGTTCCCGGCAGTAGAGGGCGGCGTGGGTCTCCAAATCGGACATTTGGAAGAACGAGTCGCCGACCTGCCCTTCGAGGGCGTAAATCTCAGTCGCCACTTCCTTCCAGCCTGACCGCTCTATTTCATGTTCGATAAAAGGCGACGTGACACGGTATTCCTTCGTGGTCTCGTTCTGGACGAGGAAACGATTCTTTCCCTTTACCGGATGGTCCCACGCATAGATGCCGAACACCTTGATCGTGCCGCTCGCCTTCCAATTCGAGTAGCAACTACCCGGCAGGTCCGTGGTGCTGTTCACGATACGACACGGACAAACCGCCGCAGTGGACCGCTTGATGCTCTCCCCGTTGGCACACTTCGCAAATTCATCGAGGAGGATCAACGCGGCCCGGTCCCCGCTGAATGCCGAGGAGTTCGTCGATTCACCCGCAATCGTGCTGCCGTTGAGGGCGTTGTGAATCCTCATGCTCGTCCGATTCTCGCGGCCCCGCACCAGAACACCGGGGGGCCGGAGCCAGTCAGGCAGATAGGCATTGAGCGCATCATGCTTGAAAAAGAGCGACTTCGAGATTGGGCTATCGACTAAATCCTCGACCCTGCTCAACTCCCTAAGTTGCGTATTCGGCCGCGTCAGCCAGAGCCAATGGATGAAGGCCGCGCAAATCCAAGAGCAACCCATATCGCGGCTCTTGTCTACCAGCCCATCATGTCCCTTGGTGAAGCACCCCAGGAGAAACTCCACGAGTTCGTCCTGCCGCTCGAAACAGATCCACGGGTGCAACGCCACACGCGCCGGTACGTTGCCCCAGGTCTCGGTAGAGACTTCCTGCTCGTGCAGGGTCCACACAAAGCTGTTGAGGAAGAACAGGGGCGACTCGGCAATAGCCGCCTTCAAATCCGCCTGCAATACCGAATCCTTTTCCGCCTTGTGGAGCAGCCTATCCCGATACTCTCGGTTCGCGTCCTCCTCCATCGGGACGATCAGGCCCGTGCGACTGCACTTCCACGTCTTCCGCCCGGAGGGGAAGGGTGTTTCAAGCTCGGGTTTTATAGTGGAGATACCGCCGATCATCCCTCATCTATCTCCACGTCCCACGCAGTCTCCCAGAAATTGTCGCAGTCGAAACACTGCCAGACAAGTTTGTGCTGACGACGAAGTTCCTGATCGGTGTGTGCCACTACTCCCTCTGATCCACAATCCGGGCATTTCATTGGTCGTCCCCCGTGACCTCCGAAGAGATACGATTGATCCGCTCCGCATTGATCCGGCTGATCTTGTCCGGTACGCTCTCCCGCGTGTCGGTCTTCTCCTGCTCGACCGTGCCAGCCTTCCCCTCGGCCCGCTCCAAAACGATATGGATATACCGGATGTCGGGTTCGTGCCGCGTACCGTCGTCATCCGTGCGGGGCAGGGCGTTCCGCCAGATGTGCCGGGCGAGGGCCTCCGCCTTGCTGACCATCCGGGGCATCCCCGGAGTGCAGCCCTGCGGGACCTCGTCCTGCACGACCTGGTCCGTCTCCGTGCCGATGGCCCGGATATATTCAGACAAGAGCCTGCCGGCGCGGGATCGCTGCCCCAGCTCCAGGAGGTCCTTATTCTCTGACTTTTTCTTTGCCATGCTGCCCGGCCTCCAAGGCGTCGATCCGCTTCTGGATTGATGCGGCCATATCGCGGTACATACTGGACAAGTGCGAAGATACGTAATGCTTCAGGTTGCTCGCATACGCCACCTCCACGAGATCGAAGGAAACCGCGCCGGCCATTCGCACGTAATACGTGGCGATGTCCCTCCGCTGGGAGTCCAGCACAAGCCGGCATTCGCCCGGCTCGCCGAGGTTCGTAAGTGTTTGCGCGATATCGCAGTATGCGTCCATCACTGTTTCCCCTTCTGATGTCTCCCCAGTTGCCCGGTACGCCGGTTGTCCCGCGTGTACTGAACCCCGGGCTTGCCCTTACGCACGCGATAACGAATGATGTGAGTCAGTCCGCAGCCGCAGCAGGCCACGACCTCGACCCTGTTCAGCGGGAGCCATTCCCCGTCCCAGACCTGTTGATACGTAGAACCACCCATGCCGCAATCGCTCCCCCGGCCGCCACGGCCAGCATATCAGTCCACGTACCCCAGCGGGCCAGGAACACCCCGGTCCCGATCCCCACGCACTCGTCCACGAAGATCAAGCCAGAGAGCGACCAGAGCCGCCGTTTCTCCAACGCGAGCCCTCGGAGCAGCACGAGAAGCCAGGTCCCCAATCCGAGAAGGAACATCACGAACAGGCGGAGGATCATCGACTTCTCCTACTGGCATTTCAGTGGTCTCCCGTCCCGCGTGATCTTGCCCGCCTTGAGCAGTTCTTGATACCGGGCGTCGAACTCCTGCCTCGTCATAAGCCCGTAGGCGAGGGCGACGCGGATGGCCCGCTCCTCCCGGCCGATACCGGACGGGCGCATCAAGTCACCCTTGCCGTGGGACCAGGCCCCCGCCATCGTCAGAGCCCCTCATCCAGCCGACCCACCGGGACGGCCGACAGGAGCATCCGGTTACTGACCACGACGATCGCGCGGACGCGGCCCCGGCTGTCGATCAGCGGACCCCCCGAACACCCCGACATGCCGTGGCAGTCCGTCACATCCAGACCATACTCCCCCAGCTCCTCGACATCGAAGTCCACCTTGACGACGTGGCCCGGCAGGATGCAGTTCATCAGTCGCACCTCCGAGGGGGTCCCGACCGCCCGCACGGCATCGCCCACGACCAGGGGCGCGGGACACAGCACGGCCGGCGGCTGGCTGAACACGCCCTCGATCACGACCACCGCGAGGTCATCGTCCACGTCGAGGAGAACCGTCTTGACCGAATACAGTGCGTTGTCGCTCGTCCGGATCTGAAAGACCCCGTTCGAGTCTACAACGTGCTTGGCCGTCAGGACGCGGTCGGGGCCGATGATGACCCC
>JBDKUU010000657.1:0-3548 GCA_039679525.1 Phycisphaerales bacterium
GGGCGACGCATGCGTCGCCCCTACGACATGGCGTCCAGCATCTTGTAGGGTGGGGCTTGCCCCACCGGCTCTTCGATTGCCTTTTCGGTGGGGCAAGCCCCACCCTACACCTGCAAACGGCGTCAGCTCGCATCCGTGACACGCATAGGCCGGCACTGCGGCCTGCCGCAGCGACGACGCATGCGTCGCTCTCAGCTCGATGCGCCCTGATCTATCCATGCACCTGGGACAAAGGAAGGAACGGACTGATCCGGAATCCGCCGCCCCTGTGTGGAGCGACGCTGTTCGGTGGGGCGGCGGGAGTTTACCGCATTGGAGCCACCAGCGGTAAGGGGTGCTGCGCACCGCCTCAGGGGAGCGTTTCGTTTCGATCCTCCGCACTACAAAGCCTTCGCATCTTGTCTTCCTGACAAGCATTTTCCAGAGATGACACCACGAAGGTCACGAAGACCACGAAGAACGAGAAGAACTCGTGCTGAACTGCCCCATCAACTCCAACCTTCGTGTCCTTCGTGCTCTTCGTGGTGCAAATCCTTGGGTTGCGGCTGAAGGCCGCGCTGGGGTCTCTGCGTCCTCTGCGGTTTCCATTCTTCTTCAACCGCAGAGGTCGCGGAGGACGCAGAGAGAATGGATTGGGAATGCTGCCATACCGTGCTGGGGGCCGCTATGAAACGACGAACGCCACGGACAAGACCGTTTGGCTTGTCCGTGGCGTCCGGTTGTCGAACTCGAATGATCGTCACGCCGATCGCGGCGAGCGCGCCTGCGACCGGATCACGAACGACTGAGCGATCACTTCTTCGGCGCCGCCCACTTGACCGCATTCATCATGATCTTGCGGACGTTGGCGTCGTAGAAGATGGGATTGGTCTCGTGGCCGGCCTGGAAGTAGAACATCCTGCCCTTGCCGATCTGCCACGCGAGGCCCACCTGGCTCGGATCGAGCTTGCCGTCCTTCAAGGTCGCGACGCCGTCGAACACGACCGAGTCCGGCGTCGGCACGGCGTACGGATCGCTGTACCGCTCGCTGTGCTCGACGGTGAAGTCCTTGACGCCCTTGGCGATCGGGTGCTTGGAATCCTTGACGTGGATCGCCAGCGTGGTCGAGTCGCCGACGTACGCGCCCCAGGTGCAGGGAGTGCCCATCAGGGCCTTGTTCGGCTTGGCGAAGTGCGAGGAGTGCAGGGAGATGAAGCCCATGCCGTCCTCTTTTACGCGTTTGACGATCTTGGCCACGAGCTCGTCCTTGACCTGATCGTGTCTTTGGTGTCCCCACCAGATCAGGACGTCGGCCCGGTTGAGCAGATCGTCCGGCAGTCCCTGCTCGGGATCGGACAGGTTGGCGACGACGACGTTCCAGCCCTTGAGGTCCTTGAGCCCTTCGGCGATCGCGCCGTTGATGTCGTTGGGGTACACGTTCTTCGGCGCGGTCCCCTCGGACCACACCACGACGGTCCGCTTGGCCTTCGCCGCGGTCCCCGGCTTCGACTGGCATCCTGCGCCTAGCACGATCGCCGCGAGAGACAACCCACACACTACGTTCCGGATCATACGTTGCTCCTTTCGTCCGGCCCAAGGCCGGCACAAACCCCTGCCTCCCACGTCGCCGCGAATCCACATTCGCACAGTCCTCGACGAGCGGGACATAGTACCCGCCAGCCCCCGCGACGTCAATCGACGCGGATGGGTTGTCAATCCACGGCCCGCGCGGTACAGTGGCGCCTTCTGTGGACAACTGCTGGAGTACTTTGGGAAGGACGATCGCGTGAAGCTCGAACTCCGTGACAAGTGGATAGGGATGATCTTCTTTATTGCCTCCTTCATCGGGCCCGCGGGGGCGGCGGAGTACTACAGCCACGCGGCCATGGGCGAGCGGCTCAATTCGTTTAGCAGGCGGGAGCCGAACCTGGTCCGCGTTCGCGAGCTGGCGAAGTCGCGGGAGGGCCGCACCGTCTGGGTCGTCGAGGTCGGCGAGGGGACCGAGCAGGATCGCGCCACCCGGCCGGCCATGGTCCTCGTGGCGGGCATCGAGGGCGACGACCTCGTCGGCTCATACACAGCCGTCGCCTGGATCGAGCGGCTGATGAAGGACTATCGAGAGGCCTCGCCGGCCGCCGATCTTCTCAAGACGACGACGCTCTACGTGATCCCCTGCCTCAATCCCGACGCCACGGAGCGATACTTCGCACAGCCCAAGGTCGACGGCAATCGCAACGGCGCCCCCAACGACGAGGACCACGACGGGCTCATCGACGAGGACGGCGGCGAGGACCTCAACGGCGACGGCGTCATCTCCCTGATGCGGGTCGAAGACAAGGAGGGTCAGTACATCGCCGATCCGAACGAGAGCCGCCTGATGCTCAAGGCCGATCCGCTCAAGGGCGAAGTCCCCGTCTGGCGGCTGCTGCCCGAAGGGATCGACAACGACCGCGACAAGCGGTGGAACGAGGACGGCCCCGGCGGCGTCAATTTCAATCGCAACTTCCCCTACAATTACAGGTACTTCGCGCCCGACGCCGGGCTGCACCCGGTCAGCGAGAGCGAGACGCGTGCCCTGGCCGATTTCGTGGTCGCCCATCCGAACATCGGAATCGTCCTGACCTACGGGGCCGCCGACAACCTCCGCAAGACGCCCAAGAGCGCGGCGTCGCCCGGGCGATCCAAGCCGATGGAGGCGATCAGCGACAAGGACATCGGCTACTTCGAGGCCCTCGGCAAGGTCTATCGCGCCAAGCTCGGACTCGACAAGGAGCTGGAGTCCGCCTCCGAGCCTGGGACATTCACCGACTGGATGTACTTCCATCGCGGGCGATTGTCCCTGGCGGCGCGTCCCTGGGACCCGGCAATCGCTGTCGCGCTCGCCAAGCCGCAGAAGGATGAAGACAAAGGCGACGACTCCAAAGCGAAGGCCCAGGATCCCAACGATCCGAACGATCCCAACGCGCCCAAGGCCGAGGAGAAGAAGCCCGGCAAGGACAAGAGCGACGACAAACGCGGCACGGACGAGCGGGAGCAACTCGCATGGTTCGACGAGCATTCGCCCGAAGCGTTCGTCGCCTGGCAGGCGATCGAGCATCCGGACTTTCCCGGCCGGCGGGTCGAGGTCGGCGGCTTCCAGCCCTTCGTTCAGACGAACCCGCCCCTGGCCATGCTCGACGAAGTCGCCGGCAAACAAGGGGATTTCCTCACGGACCTGGCCGGGCGGCTGCCGCGAATCGCGGTCGCCAAGGTCGAGTGCCGCCTGCTGGCCGATTCCATCTATGAGATCGAAATCCTCGTGACGAACACGGGCTTCCTGCCGACGGCCCTGGCGCACGGGGAGACCAGTCAGCAGATCCTGCCGACGCGGGTGACGCTCGATCTCGATCCGGCGTGTTTCCTGGCCGGGGCCAAGACCACGTTCCTGCCCACGATCGCCGGCAGCGGCGGCACGGCCAAGGCCCAATGCACGGTCCGCGCGACGGGCCGGACCGAGATCGAATTCGAGATCGTCTCAGCCCTGGCCGGCCGGGTGAAGGGAACGATCGAACTGCTGAAGCCTGATGAAA
>JBDKUU010000658.1:0-2406 GCA_039679525.1 Phycisphaerales bacterium
AAGAGCGGCGACAGTGATTCGATATCTCGTTCTCACATGAGCCTCCATCGTTCTCAACGAACCCGCTGCGACGAGTCTATGGCATTGCTGACCCCTGTGCAAGCGTCTTGGCCTGTTCATCCGACGGGGTTCGACGGTATAGTCTCCATTGGCATCGGCCGTAAGAATGAACGCGGAATCATAGAATGCCAATGGAGCGAAGCATCATGGACACGATTCGAATTGCGATGTGTCAGATCGTTTGCCTGGATGGGGACCGGCGGGGCAATCTTGCGAGGATCGAGCGGGCGGTCGGCGAGGCGGCCGCCGCTGGGGCGCAAATCGCATGTCTGCCGGAATCGGCGGTCCTGGGATGGGTCAATCCTGACGCGCATCGCCGGGCGCAACCGATTCCGGGCGAGGACTCGAATCGTCTCTGCGAGATGGCCAGGCGGCACAAGGTCTTTCTGTGCGTCGGCTTGGACGAGAAGGTCGGGGAGGATCTCTATGACTGTGCCCTGCTGATCGACGACGCCGGACAGATCCTCCTGAAGCACCGAAAGCACATCTCGTTCAGCGAGTTGATGACGCCGCCGTACTCGGCCGGGGAGGAGGTCCAGGTCGCAGGGACACGATTCGGCCGGATCGGAGTCCTGGTCTGCGCCGATACCCACGAAGCCGGGATCCTCACGCAGATGGCGAAGCTCAAGCCGGGCCTGGTCCTCGTGCCGTACGGCTACGCCGCGACGGAGGAAGCGTGGCCCGAGCACGGCAAAGTGCTCGAATCCGTCGTCACGGACGCCGCCAGGATGATCGACGCCCCGATTGTCGGCACGAACCTGATCGGCCAGATCACTCACGGCCCATGGGCCGGCCGGACTTACGCCGGTCACAGCGTCGCGGCGGATCGCACAGGCAAAATCCTCGCGGTTGGACGGGATTTCGACAGGGACATTGTCACGGTCTCCGTGTAGGGTGGGGCTTGCCCCACCAAAGAGGGCCATCGGAGAGTCGGTGGGGCAAGCCCCACCCTACATGCGAGCTCACGTGTGACAAGCTCGTGACCGACTTGGCGGCAATGACGGTGAAGCAGCGGATGACGCGGCGGGCTGTCTTATCAGATGTCTTCGACGAGGTGGCACGGGAACGCGGAGCGGTGCTGTCCCCATTCGCTGGCGGTCCGCATGACGATGAAACCTGCGAGGGCCTCCTTCGAGTCTCCCGTCGGCGGCTTCGGATCTGCAGGAGCCTGGGGGGACATGGCCTTGGGAGCAGAAGCCGCAGACTCGGCCACCTGCCGGCGAATCGTGCGGTACCTCTGCTTGAGGAGGCTGAGGAATGCCTTCGTATTCACCGACTCCTGGGAGCCGACGGTCGAACGATGGATGTCGGCGTAGAGGCCCAGGATCATGCTCAGCCGCAACTCGGGCCCTTTCGCTTTCTCCCAAGGCAAGAACGGCAGGCAGGCGAAATCCAGCCAGAAGGCTTCCTTCGGCGAGTACCCGAGCCCGCGGAGGTCCTTCACGTGCTCCTGATGCATCCAGCGGATCGATTGCAGGACATCCTGGAGCCAGTTCGGCCGCACTTCCTCAAGCCTGCTCGAGCGCAGACCGCGATGGCTCCCGCGAGCAGTCGAAATCATCGTGCACTCTCCTCACTTCCGAAATGACGTGACACTAGGTCACCCACCAACCACCATGAATAGAATCCGACACATTGCGAAGCAGCCACACGCTCTCCTTGCGGTGTCGGCGTCATTGTACCATTTCGACCGTGCGGGAGCATAGGGAAAAAACTGATTCTGGCGGAGGGTCAGCAAGTCCCCGCCAGGGCGAGGCGTGCGTTGGGAAGAAGGTGGGAGGAGGAGACGCCGGAGCTTCGAGACCGCATCTGCTGGAGAGAATTGCGGAGTTGCCGGATGTGACGCTCTTCGCGGTCGATCAGACGATCGATCATCCGGTCGCTCTCGAAGTTTTGAGCGAACCCTTTCAAGCCGTGATAGAAGATGACGATGTCCCCGGCCCGGTGGATGGCGTCGCGGACGATCTGCTCAGGCGTCTCGCGCCCGGCCGGCCAGTCCTGTGCGCCGGGACGCGTGGCGAAGCAGGTCAGACTCGCCATAACTTGAGGATTGGAAAGGACATAGTTGTCGGGGTCGAAGGTTCCGAATTCCCCTGTTCGCTCGGAGTATTCGCGGCGGATGCGGGCCCAAGCCTGCTGGCGACGAGCCCGCCAGGCCGCCAGGTTGTAGCAGATGGTCCGGCGCTCGGGGTCGCTGAACCGCTCGGCCGCGAGCAGATAGAACTTCGCAGCCTTGTGTTCCAGTTCCTCGGCGATCCGCAAGACCTCCACCACATTGAACTGCACCTGGGGCTGAGGCCTTTCACAGGCTTCCATTCCACAGCACGGTTGCGATCGTTCGCGTAT
>JBDKUU010000659.1:0-1883 GCA_039679525.1 Phycisphaerales bacterium
CACCGAGGGCGCTGCCCCCGGACCCCCGAGGTTTTGCGCTTTGGGCCAGAGGCATGATAGACAAGATGAAGACTTCGACAGGACAGCGGGATCGTCCGGATCGCCGAACCGGGCTCTGCCGGCATCATGCTGCTGGCCCAAAGCGATAAATCTCCCTCACACGACCACCGCGGGCGTGTCAGGTCAGCCAGAGATGTGTAGAACAACCAGGGGCCTGCCCCTACGGGGTTCGGTGAACACGGTGCATTAGTCCTGATCCGGCGTAAGCCACTGGGAGGAGAGAATCGCCAGGTCGGCCAAGTCCACGACACCGTCGCCGTTGAGGTCGGCGGAGGATTTGGATGCGATGGCTCGATAGCTCCACGTATGCCGGGGTTCGTAGACGGGCGGCGACGCGAGGTCGAAGCCCCGCCGCTCCATCCAGGTCGCCGTCACATCGAGGCCGTCGATGTCCACGATGACATAGCCGTAAGCCTCGGCATGGCAAACCGGGATCACGTTGAAGTAGCTGTTGTCGCCGACGTAGGGAGGAAACCAGACGTACCCTGAGGCCCCCGCTGTCGCGACGTCGAGCTGATGGACATCGTTGTCCGGGTTGCCGTCCCCGTCGTCGGCTTGGGCATGGTTGAAGAAATGATCGTGGCCGCAGAAGTACATCCGCACGCCCGCAGCCTGGAGACTGTGCCAGAACCGGTCTCGCTCAATCGGGTAGTCATCGAGACAGTCCGGATGCACCAGCCGAAAGGCGGGCTCGTGCCCGAAGACAAACACGTGCGGCCGGGTGTTGGAATTCAGCACGGAGTTGAGCCACGCCTGGTCCACCTGGTGGACCAGATGGTGATTCATCCCGCCATATTCATCCGCCGCCACGATCAGGGCGTTCTTATGGGCGACGGAGTAGGACATGTACTTGGCGTTGGCCGGGCCATTGTCCGGCAGTCTCTGCTGAGGATACGCGAGATTGCCAAAGACGTTGCGCCACCTCAGGGAGTAGTTGTCCGCGGGATTCGGCGACTGATTGGGCTCGGCGTCCCACATATCGCCGACCTCGTGATTGCCGCGGCACACATAGACGGGAATCCCCGCGTCATAGACGGGTTTCATCGCCCGGACCCACATCCAGAGATTGGTCTCGAAGGTCTTGGGAGCCAGCCGGGCGCCGTAGACCAGGTCGCCGGGATAGATCAGGAAATCGGGGTTCCGGCGGACGATCTCACGCGCGATCTCCGAGAGGATCGGCTCGTTGACGCCCGTCAGGAGACTGCCCCGGCTGTCACAGGTGACGACGAACCGCCACCGCTGCGCCGCGGGGCAGATCGCAGCCGCGGCCAGAACGATCGACAAGCCGGGAATCAGCAGCCTGGACGATCCCACGAATCACGCTCCATTGGGGGATTCAGAGCCATGTCCCTCCTCCGATGAGCATGGCTTCAATTGATTACGCTACCGACGATGGGGTTGCTCACCGCCACCGTGTCGATGCGCCACGAGGCCTTCTTGTTGCGGTTGGCCTCGACGGCCTGGACATCCGCGTCGTTGATCGCGCCGTCCTTGGTGATGTCGCCGATGACGTACGTCTGCGGCGACTTCTGTTCGGCGGCGGAATTGTTCTTCAGAATCGCCAGATCCTGATCGTCCACGACGCCGTCGGCGTTGAGGTCGTACCAGAGGAGATTCTCATCCGTCTGCCTGGCCTCGACGTTCCAGGCCAGGGCGTATCGCTCGCCGGCAGGCGAAACCGGCTTGGCGTTCAGATCGCTGTACGAGACCACGATTTCATACACGGTGTAGCCGGGCAACGTCTCGATGTGAATGTGCTCGACGTTGTCCACTTTGCTGTCGCAGTGGTCCAGCAGAACGGGCTCGGTCGGGTTCGTCGGGTC
>JBDKUU010000660.1:0-17438 GCA_039679525.1 Phycisphaerales bacterium
CCACCATTTCGGTTTGAAGTTCCGGCAGGTGTCCGTCGGCAGGACCTCCTCGATCTCGCCGGGACAGGCCGGGTGGTTGGTGCACTGGAGCAGGCGGGTCGTGCCTGTCCACTTGTCCCTCAGTTGCCGCGACTTCGGCAGCGGACAGGAATGCGCGCACAACTGGCACTTGCCCGCGAAGATGAACGCATACGCCGGCTTCCAGTTGGCCCCGCGGTACTGCTCGGGCCACGCGTCGCTCTCCGGCGGCGGCACGTGCGGCATTCGTCTCGGCTTCGCTGAGCCGTCGGAAGTCCTGGCCGGGACTCTGCGGCCTCTCCTCGTCACCTTGTGCCTTCTTGTCGTCTTTCGTCCGAGCTTTCGCTTTTCCATGGTTCTCCCTTCTCGAAATGCAGGGCGGGTTCTCAACCCACGCGTCTGGGTCGGTCTCGAACACAGGAGGCAAATCAAGGCTGTCGCACCGCTTCGCAAAACAAGAACTATGATATAATGCCCATATATCGCTGTCAATACAGAAAAACAACAAAAATCACGATTACTTACGGCACATAAACCATGCCTGGGCAAGGACTAAGGGGCGTTGAAAAGGAAAACGACGGATTTTTCCCACAAATCCGTCGGATACGGGCCGGGAACAACGGGATTCACCCCAGAGGGCACAGAGCCCACAGAGCAGGATGGGGGTACTCGCGCAGAGACGCAGAGGGCAGATCCTCGTTCGTAGTGACGCCGTGAGGCGTTATCTGCACGGGGTCACGAGACACGAGCCACGGCTTCAAGCAACCGCAGGGAAACGCTGATGAATGCTGATTCCGCCCAGGAGAGCGGAAATCGTCCGCAGATTACACAGACGACACCCGTCTGGAATCTGCGTACATCGGCGGAATCTGTAGATCGTCCCTCTGACGCCTGCCACTTGCCGCTTCCCCCTTTCCCCAACTCTCCCACGCGCCGTCCCGGCGCACCGGGCCGCGGGCCTTGACAAGGCGTGGACGCGTGGAAGCGTACATGCGTAGATGCGTAGATGCGTTCCGAAAGAAATAAGCGGAACCATGGCGAGGGTCTTCCCATCCGCCCATCAGGCCCTACAGCGGAATCGAGCGTCTGACCCCGAACTCGCCCCCGTGCAACGCGCCTCTGATGATGATCCGCACAGGAGCAATGCCTTCCGGCGATTCAGCCGGAAAAAGTACCGCACCCCTTTAGTTCTCCCACACCTTTTCACTTCTCGGCGGGTTGCATCGGCCAGGGCCATGTATCTGCTTTCACCGCTTCGTAGTTGGCGTCGAGGTCCGGCTGCATCAGGATCAGGGCCGCGATCCGGCGGGCCATTTCGGTCACGTATTCCGCCTCCTCGACCCGCAGCCCGCGTCCGAGGACCGCCTTCTCCCGGTAGCTCAGCCACTTCTTGACGACCTGATAGCCGCCGATGTGGTAGTCCCAGACGCACTTGGGCACGTTGGACCAGTACGCCGTATCGTTCAGGTAGACGTCCAGCGTCTCGTCGCCGAGCGCGGCCTTCAGAGCGGCGTCCGTCTGGGGCCTGGTCTGGTGCTTTCCCGTCCCCGGCATGCACACGCCGCCCTTGCCGGCGTGGCCCCAGCCCGCGGTCAGATCCAGATGGCCTTCATCCGGATTGAGCCCGCCCTCGCCCACCTTCGATATGACGGCGACTTCCTTCAGTCGAGGATCGATCCGACCCGCCGTGACGCCATCGACGGGTCTCTCCGTGTCCAAGAGCGCCGCAATGCGCCGACCGAGCGAGGCCGACGCCTCCAGGGCCTCCTTCGTTTTCGGCAGCGGAATCCGCGGCCAGTCCTGGCGAATGGCATCGCTATTCTCGGCTATGTAGAGGGGACAGCAACCAATCGCAATGGTGTGCAGCCAGAGGCACGCTCCGACTCTGTCAAGCGATTCGGGGTCACCCGCCCCTCTTATTTTCTGAAAGGGACCGAGGAGACCGATAGACCCAAGATAGTCCCGTGTCTTGTCCGAGAGATTCGCGTTGTCGATCTCCCTCTCCCCAAACATAAGACCTTGGCCAGTGTGTTTGCCTCGTGTGGAGACCGGAAAGAGAACACTCCCTGGACGTGTGAGATGCCAGTCCGCAAGCCCACTCGTGAGATAGACAGGCAAGCCCTCTCTCTGCCTCTCGCCCTTCTGCCTGGCGACGATCCAGAGATTGTCGCGAGATGCAAGCGGAAAGTAGTCGCTACGATTTCTATCGAGCAACTTCGTTTCCGGCTCCCAGTACAGCCACCGCACATCGAACGGGCGATAGGCAAATCGAATAATCGATCCTTTGCTACGACCTCGCTTGATCAGGTAGTCTCGCGTGTCTCTCGCTTGGTAGGCGCCTTCTTCCTCCATAGCCCTGGGCCAACGGCGCGCGATTTCCTCGTGCGAAACCTTGGCGTCGAAATAGGTATCGATTCGTTCCTCAAGCAATTGACGATCTACGTCAACCAAGAACTCATCTCGGCTTGTTTTCACTCCGGGGAAGGAGACCGGGAACATCTCAGACAGTCGCGGCCACTTGAGATACTGCTCGTCGGTTCGAGTCGGCAGGAATGGATACCCCACGCCGGCGGACGGCGCAAGTACCTCATAGCGAGCCGTCTTCGGGTCGGAGGCATCACGCACAAGTTCCGCATGCTTCGTCTTTCCCCAAAGATGGCGGAATTCAAAAGACCGATGTCGTGCTTCCCCTCGATTCTTGTTCGAGCGTGCAAGGACCAGCAGAGCAATCGCAGTCCCGACCTGAATCCCCTCATGGTTCGATTCCGTGGAGAAAATGCTGGGATCGGGATCGCCCCAGGGAGTGAGCTTTCCTGTCTTGTACTTGTCGCCGTTGAGGCAATCGATGCAGATGTGGTCGAACGCCTCCAGGTACCGCTCTCGCATGCCGGTGTGGGACAGGCCTTCCAGCCACGAGTAGTTCGAGATGTAGCAGATGATTCCTCTGCCGGTCTTCTCGACGATGCGGCGTTCCGCCATTCGGAAGAAGCGAACGTACAGATCATTGAGTCCCTGGCCCTCGGGCTTGGGCGCCCGTTTCGTGGTGCGATAGGCCTCCACCAGATCGCGTTCCTCTTCAACCGCCATCCCCGCGTAGCCGTTGTACGGCGGATTGCCCAGGATGACGAGAATCGGGGTTTCCTGCTTGACCTTGTCCGCCGCGTCGCGTTCCTGCATCATTTCGGGGAACAGCGGCAGTTGCTTCTTGGGCTCTTTCGGCGGCTCCCAGCCGGTCAGGGCGTTCGTCAGATAGACGCCCGCCCGTTCATCGTTTTCCGGATTGAACGGAGCGCCGAGCAGCCGGAGCATCAGGCCGATTTGAAGGTGAGAGATCACGAAGGGTGCGGGCAGAATCTCAAATCCAAAGACGCGTTCGCTTGCCGCTTTCTTGAGCTTCTGGGCGGTCAGGGCGCTGCGGCCCTTTTCCTGAAGCGTCTTGTGGATTCGCTTGAGGGTTTCGACGAGATAGGCGCCCGTCCCGCAGCAGGGGTCGAGGATCACGACGTTCTCATCGGCCAGGCCGTCGGCGATGTTCAGTTCCTCGCGAAGAACCTGGTCCACCCGCTCGACCTGATACTGAACCACCTCCGGCGGCGTGTACCAGACGCCGAGCTCTTTTCGCAGGTCCGGGTCGTACTCCTTGAGGAACGGCTCGTAGAAGTACTGCACGGCGTGTTCCTGCTCGAACCTGCTGAAGAAGGCGGGGCGGTCGACGCGATTGAGGACGACGGCGGCCTTGTCCAGGACTTCATCGACGCCCAGCGGCTTGAGCCGTTTGGGCATCGCGATCTGGTCGAAGAGGCTGGCGATCATTGGAACGTGCAGCGTCCAAGCCGTGTCGTGCCACTGGAATTTGGCGTCGGGGTTCGACCAGTTCTCCCGGCTCCACAGGACCCAGGAGGAGAACACGCCGTAGAAGAGCGTCTGCACGAGGGTCGCGAGAAAGAAATGCTGCCCCTTCTCGCCCTCGAACTTCATGCCGAGGGCTTCCTCCAGGCCCTTCTTCAGGCCGTCCAGGGCGGGCAGTTCGCGCGTCTGTTCGACGCGGGCGCGGGCCTCTCTCGCATAGGACGCGAGGAACCAGGCAAGGTCCTGCGGGTCGGCCAGAGGAGCCGCGTGCAGCATCACGCGGCGGAGGCAGTCGAGGAGCCGGTCGCCATGCTGCTCGGCCGCCTTCTGCGGATGGGCGAGCATCGCATGAAACGCGTTCTCGCTCTCGGCCAGGCGGAACGATTCGAGCTGAATGGGCCGGGCCTGACCGTCCTGACCGACGAGGACGAAGTCTCGGTAGTTCGTGACCAGGACGAGTCCGTACTTCTTCCAGTAGTTGGAGACCTGCACGCTCTCCGTGCGTGCGAAGGAGTCGTCATTCCACGGTTTGCACTCGATGACGCCCCGCTCCGGCGGCTGTCCCTCCATCGAATGAAGGTCGCTGGCGCGCTGGAACTGACTGGCGGTGTAGAGTCCGAAATAGGGCTCCCCGGCCCCGGTGTTCCTGAGTTGCCCGACGCAGCGAACACGAGGCTTGAGCTTGCGCCCGACCTCATTGAGGAGGTTTTCCAGGGGACTGTAGTACGATTCCTCGGCAACGCCGCCGCCGGTCTGGTGGATCTCGCTCAGATCCTTCAGGCACTTCTCAACAGGATGCACCGCCATCGATTCCTCGCCAATTGCGCAACATTGTCACGAAGCGATCCTATCATACAATCGGCACAACCGCTCAGCAAGGACCAGCCAATCTCCTGTCCGGTGGACTTCGAGGGTCATCCCCTCTTTCAGGCTCTTGCGTATTCTTTGCCGCAGTCCCCTTCGGATCTTGTCCGCATGGGCTACAAGCCCATCCTACGAGAACGTCCTTCGCATTTCTCCCTCCGTATCCCTGCGTCTCAGCGTCTCTGCGCGAGGACTCTCTTGCTTTGCTTGTGACGACATCGGGGTCGTGTTCAGGAAGGCCTTGGTTTCTGTATTTTCGGGAAGGACAAGAGGGCAGGCACGGGGACCTGCCCCTGCGAACGGCCGCGTGCCTATTGGGTTTGTGGAGTCTCCAGTCTCGTGCTTATCCTCGGGGTCCGACTGGTCGATATTGGGACAACGGCGGTCGCGGACTGCGCGGCCGGGCCGCGAGTTGATCGAACGACAGAACGGGAGTACCGGCGAATGACGATACGGGCGACGGAAGTCAAGCAGGCGACGGTGGAGGATTTGCTGGACCTGGGAATCCAGTTGGAGGCCGGGCTGCAGCGACTCTATCAGGAGTTCGCGGGGATGTTCGGGCATTGTCCTGAGGTCGCGGCTTTTTGGCGCGTCCTGGCGGTCGACGAAGCGTCTCATAAGAATCGTCTGATCCAGGCTCGGAGCGTTCTGTGCGGGGAGAGACTGGCTCGGGCGGCGGACGCGAAGACGGTGCGCGAGGCCCAGAGGCTGCTCGACGTGGAGATGCGGGAGCGGCCGGGCGAGGTGCGGAACCTCGACGACGCCTACGAGCTGGCCAACGACTTGGAGAGTTCCGAGACCAATACGATTTTCAGGTTCTTCCTCAGCGAATTGCACCCGGACGTGAGCGTGGCGTCGATCTTGATGCGGGACCTGGACGTGCACGTGGAACGACTCATGACGGGATTTCCAGCGGAGTATGCGACCCGGACGCAGCGGCTTGCCGTCAAGCCGACTCGTTCGTGATCGTCCGTGCCGGCAGCCGGCGAGGAAGCTAACGCCTTGCGGCGTCACTACGAACCAGGGGCGTGGTCCTGAACCAAGTGTCCAGCGGCGGCACAAACTCCTTGTGCCCGAGGGCCCGCACAGACCCATGCTCCCCCGGCGAGGGAAAAATCGCTTCTTTCGCGTCGCGACGTTTGATAGGATGGAGAGCGGGTTCTGCAATAGGTGGCTTGCGTGGACCGTCTTATCTGTGTCGTGCAGGTGTTGACACCGCTTGATGGACAGCAAAAGGAGCAGATGATGAGTGGAATGAATCGTCGGGGGTTCTTGAAACGCACTGCGGCCGCGACGGCCGGTTCGTATGCGGTTCTGTCTTCGTTCGGCCTGACGCCGAGCGTGCTGGGGGCCAACAACGAGGTTCGCCTCGCGGTGGCGGGACTCCGCAGCCGGGGGGCGGACCACGTGAAGAATTTCATGGAGCTGGAGGGGGTGAAGGTCGTGGCCCTGTGCGACCCGGACAGTCAGATCCTCGAACAGGCGGTCGGGGCGTTCAAGAAGAAATACAACGCGGGCGACGCGGACATCAAGGGGTACGCGGACGTGCGGCAGGTCCTGGAACGCAAGGACGTCGACGCGCTGGTGATCGCGGCGCCGAATCATTGGCACTCGCTGATGACGGTGTGGGCGTGCCAGGCGGGCAAGCACGTGTACGTGGAGAAGCCGGTGAGCCACTCGATCTGGGAGGGCCGCAAGATGGTCGAGGCGGCCCGCAAGTACAATCGGATCGTGCAGGCCGGGACGCAGCATCGGTCGTGCCCGGCGGTGCAGGAGGCCGCCCGCGACATTCAGTCCGGCAAGTACGGCAAGGTCCAGTGGATCCACTGCTCCGTGTTGCACGCCCGTGCGAGCATCGGCAAAGTGACGGAGCCCACGCCCGTGCCCGCCAGTGTCGACTACAATCTCTGGTGCGGCCCGGCCCCGATGACCCCCATCATGCGTCAGGAGCTACATTATCTTTGGCACTGGGCCTGGAACTGGGGCGACGGGGAGATGGCGAACTGGGGAATCCACTATCTCGATGATGTGCGGCACCTGATGGGCTGGACGGACGTGCCGACGAAGGTCGTTGCGGCGGGGAACCGGTTCGCGTGGGACGACGACGGCGAGACGCCGAACGTGCACTTCGCCCTGATGGACTACGACGGCCTGCCGCTGGTGGTCGACATCCGCAATCTGCTCGACCCGAAGCGTCGTGGCGGCAACCAGGGGGCCCTCTATCGCGGCTTCAACGACGGCAATCACATCCAGTTCGAAGAGGGCTACATCCATCTGTCCCGCGGCGGCGGCGGCGCCTACGACAAGGACGGCAAACGAATCTACCAGTACAAGGGCGACGGCGGCGCCGGCCACGCCCAGAACTTCATCAACGCCCTCCGCAGCGGCCGTCGCGAGGACCTGGCCGCCGAGATCGAAGTCGGCCACCTCGGCACGACCATCTGCCACCAGGCCAACATCGCCTGGCGTGCGGGCAAAGAAGCCACCGTGGACCAGGTCCGCGAGAGCATGCGTTCTCACGAAGACGCCGCGGACACCCTCTACGCGATTCTCAAGCAGCTCGACGGCAACGACGTCAGCCTGCTCACCAAGCCGTTCGTCCTCGGCCCCGCCCTCACCTACGACCGCAAGACCGAGCGATTCGTCGGCGACAACGCCGAGTCGGCGAACAAGTTCATCCGATGCGCCCATCGCGAGCCGTTCGTCATCCCCGACGCCGTCTGAGTCATCGATTCCGACGATCCGAGGAGCCCGGGAAACCGGGCTCTTCTTTTTTACGCCCGCCGGTCGGCGGGGACCTCACAGCTCCTCCTGCCCAGACGCCGCGGGCCTCGGAGCCCTACGGCGGAGATTCCTATGGGGACATCGTCATACTCCTTAGCTCGCGGCCTGTCATGATTGTTGACTTACCGCCCCGCTTGTCGGATAATGCTCCAGACAGGGAAGCAATGGCCGGCGGGCCCGGTGGTTCGCCGCCGAGGGTGGTCAGTTCGGGCGTACGGGAGGTGGCAGTATGTTCGATGTCGAGCCGCTCAAGCCGAGAATCGTGGAAATCTGTCGCCAGGCCAAAGTCCGCCGCTTGGACCTCATCGGTCCGGCCGCCCGTGAAGATTGCGGCGGCGAAAGCGTGGTCGACGTCCTCGTCCAGTTCATGCACGACGAGGGCGAGATCTTCAACAGGTTCTTCGACCTCAAGGAGGGGCTCGAACAGGTCTTCGGCCGGGCGGTCGACGTGACCGTCGAGGAAACGGTGAAAAAGCCGGTGGTCTGGGAGAGCATCGAGCAAAGCCGCCGGAACATCTACGCCGTCTAGGCCGCGGCCTGCGCCCGGTGGAAGCGTAGAAGCGTGCAAGCGTAGATGCGGCAGGAAACATCGCGCACGTCCAGTTCCTCGCAGGGGGCGACGCATGCTTCGCCCGCAGGATAGTCCGTCGTTTGTAGCGACAGCGGCAGTGCGCCGGCTATTCTGTTCCGATGGGCGCTGTTGCAGCCGTGGAGGCGGGGCTCTTCGTAGGACGAGCGTCCTCGCTCGTCTCGGAGGATCGGGCTCCCGACGCCCAACCTGCGAAGAATCGTTCGCTCCCGATCCGCCAAATCAGACTGGCCGGCGTACTCTTGGGGTCTTTGCGGACACCCAAACGGATGGAAACGAATCCCAGCCGCTTCCACGGTTTATCCCGGGGTTCCCTCGGATTTTTCCCAGTTGCCAAGGCTGTTGGCCGGGACGACAATCGCGTGAACGACAACTCCGGCGATTCGGGCGGAGCGTTGCGCGACACACTGGATCGACACCTCGACTGGAACAACGGGCAAACGACTCGGATGGAGACTATGGATCGCGGCGGATGGGCCGGATTTGTGCATCGACTACATCGTATTTGACAAAGGGGATGTCATGAAGCTGAAACATGTCATGTTGCGCACGACGGCCGGAGCCACGCGGGATGTGTTTCTGGGGATCGAGTCGCTGCCGCGGGCGACGGGCGCTGCGGCCGAGGACCTGTCCGTCGAGGTGGACGAGATCGACAGGCACGAGATTCCCCGCCTGGCCCGCAGCCCCGGCATGCTGGCCATCGCGCCGGCCATCCCGATGAAACTCGTCGCTCCCATGGACATCCAGGATCCGGCCCAGCCCGCGGCCGACGGCGTCGCGTGGGGCGTCAAGGCGGTCGGGGCCGACACTTCGCCTTTCTCCGGCCGCGGAATCGTGGTCGCCGTTCTGGACACCGGCATCGACGCCGCCCACCCCGCATTCGCGGGCGTGACCCTCATGGAGGAGGATTTCACGGGCGAGGGCAACGGCGACGCGCACGGGCACGGCACGCATTGCGCCGGGATCATCTTCGGAAGGAACGTCGACGGCCTTCGGATCGGGGTGGCGCCCGGCGTCTCGAAGGCGCTGATCGGCAAAGTGCTCGGCGCTCGGGGCGGATCGAGCGACCGGATCGTTCAAGCCATGCAGTGGGCCCTCGACAACGGCGCCAACATCATTTCGATGTCCCTGGGCATGGATTTCCCGGGGTATGTGAAGGAGTTGGAGCACGCCGGCTTTCCCACGGAGGTCGCGACGTCCCGCGCCCTGGAGGGATATCGGGCGAACGTGCAGCTCTTCGAACGGCTGGCGGCGTTTATTCGCACCCGGGAGGCGTTTGGGCAGCCGACGATCACCGTCGCCGCGGCCGGCAATGAGAGCCGCAGAGACGAGAATCCGGACTTCGAGATCGCGGTGTCTCCGCCGGCCGTGGCTGAAGGCGTCATCTCCGTCGGCGCGCTGGGCGAGGGCGATCAGGGGATGACGTTGGCGTCCTTCTCGAACACCGGTACGACCGTGTGCGGGCCGGGCGTGCGGATCACCTCCGCCAAGCGCGGCGGCGGCCTGGTCGCGATGAGCGGGACCAGCATGGCGACGCCCCACGTGGCCGGCGTGGCGGCTCTCTGGGCCCAGAAGTTCAAGACCACGTCGGTGCTGAACGCGCAGTACCTGATGGCGAAGCTCGTCGCCTCCGGCAGCACGGAGGGCTTGCAGCCGGGCCTCGATCTCTTCGACATCGGCGCAGGCCTCGTCCACGCTCCTCAACAATAGGGAGTCGGATTGATGCCTCGCGAGTCCCGTTCCCCGTTCGTAGTGACGCCGTGAGGCGTTATCTTCTGAAGAGGAGTGGCTCGTGACTCGTGGCCCGCAAGGAGTCCCGCGAACCGGCCCCAGGTCGGGGCCGTGGATGCGTGGAAGCGTGGAAGCGGCCAAGAGAAAACCACATCCGCGGCGGCCTCGTAGGGGCAGGCCCCCGTGCCTGTCCTCCTGTCTTTCCCGCGAACGCGGGGAATCGATGTCTTTCCGAACTCAGTCCTGACGTCATCGAAGGCGGAATCCGGATGTTCTCACGCAGTGATTCAATCCCCGATTTGTATTCGAAGGCTCGCCCGAGGGACTCCGTCGGAACAAGTACCTGACGCCGTCCCGTTTCCTGGGCCCATGCGGACAGGATTCGACGGGGACTGGGTTATAGAATGCGCAAGAGACTAAGATAAGGGCTGTAGACATATAGGGTTCCTTCCCGGGGCAAACGTCAGAGTGCGAGACTCCGGACGAGTTCTGAATCCTGCTACGGGAAGATCGCCATTGACCCGGCTCTCCGGCCTGGCTACAGTTGAGTGCGTGGTAGAGACTGGTGTTCGTTGCGGAGTAACCGAACGGGGATGGGTCCCGGTTTGCGCTGGGTCTTGGTCCCTGTCTTCTGGAGATCATGATGAGCTCTCTTGTGACTGATCTGAAGTACGGCGTCCGGATGTTGATCAAGAAGCCAGGGTTCTCAGCCGTTACCGTGAGCATCTTTGCGATCGGCATCGGGATCAATACCGTCATGTTCGGCATTGTGAATGCGTTGATGTTCCGGCCGGTGAATGTGAGGGAGCCCGAGAGCCTTGTCCTATGCGAACCCACCGGCAGGTTGGTTGCCAGCGTGCAGTTCTCTTTGTTCGAGGAGATACAGCGCAACAATCCAGTGTTCACGGAGGTTAGCGGCTTCTCAAGCAGCGGTTGCGTTCTCAGAGTACGAAACACATCCAGTCATGTCGAACGCATGTTTGTTTCGAGCAATTACTTCTCCATGCTGGGCGTCACTCAGATGCGAGGGCGAGGCTTTTTGCCTGCGGAAGACGGATTTGGTGCGGGCTGTGTTGGCGTGCTGAGCCATCACGCGTGGCTGCATCTCGGCGCCGACGCCGGCATCATCGGGGAAGTCGCTTTCATCGATGGCTATCCTTGTCGTATTGTAGGCATCGCTCCGAAGGATTTCACCGGCGGCACGCTTGTGAGCCCATCCATTTGGCTGCCACTTGGCGCGTATTATGGTATGAGACCCGCTCCCAAAGAGCCTGCGAAGACCCCGATCGACTTCAAGTATCCATGGGGTCTGAGGCTCATCGGCCGCCTGAAGGCCGGGCTGTCCCGGCCAACCGCTGAAGCGTGTTTGGAGCCCTTGTCAGTTCATCTGCGTAAGGTGTTTCCGAGCGACTGGAAGGCAATCAATCAGTTCCGGTTGAAGCCGCTGCCCCGAATTCACGTCAGCATTCGCAACGAATATGCGATGTTGTCGATCATTTGCGTCTCGCTCATGGCTGCCGGCGCCGCTGTCCTGGGCATTGTCTGTCTGAATCTGGCGAACATGATTCTTGTTCAAGGAGCCTCGCGCCATCGGGAAATCGCCATCCGAAGCGCCTTGGGAGGAAGCCGTCTTCGTATTGTGCGCCAGATCCTGGCGGAATTGTTGCTGTTGGCCGTTTTGGGAGGCGCCCTGGGCCTTCTCTGTGCGTACGGGAGCATAGGGGTGCTGAACGCATCCATCGCGCGACCCAAGTACTTTCAGGGCATGCAGATCAGGCTGGACCTCACGGTTTTGATGGCGACGCTGGGATTTTGTCTCCTGGCCACTGTATTGGCTGGCCTGTGGCCGGCCCTGCGCTTGTCGAGACATGACCTTATGGCCAGTATGAAGGAGTCTCGTACAGGAATCTCGCAAGCGACGCCGTCCACCGCCCGAATCATACCCCGAGGCGTGTCCGTCGCCAGCCAAATAGCTCTGGCTACGATTCTGGTGATGGGGGCGGCTCTGTTCACACGCAGTGCCCTGCGTGCCGTGCATGTGGACCCAGGCTATGACGTGGCCGGAAAACTGATTGTCGGGTTGGATTGTCGCGTCGACGGCGGAGACGGGAACCAGTGCCGGCAATTGTACGGGCGATTGATGGACCACCTGCGGACGGTGCCCGGTGTTCGGGCGATCGGTCTATCCGAGGAACTCCCGCTGGATGGGTTGGCTTCCGCCGATGTCCAGATGGCCGACTCTGAAACCGACGACGACGCCGGTATGCGCCACGGCATCATTGAAAGCGCCAAGCAGGATATTGGCGGGGATTACTTCCAAGCCATCGGGCTGGGATTGTCCCAAGGACGTTACTTCACCCATGAGGAGAGCATCACCGCGGCCAAGGTCGCCATCGTCAACGACACTCTGGCGCGCAAGTTGAGGCCGGATGGTAATGTGCTGGGCTGGCGATTGCGGGGCGGCCATGAGATCGTGGGCATTGCGCCGACGGTCCGCCATAGCCTGTTTAGAGAGCGGCCCGAACCCCAAGTCTATTTCCCCTTAAGGGAATCCGCCGGCCAGGCCTTTCTTGTCGTGCGCGTTGTGGACGAGATGGTTGGCAACGAGGGAACTCTCTTGGGACGGTTGCGTCAAGAGATCTATAGCGTGAATCCCAATATCCCGATATTCTCCATGGAGACTCTGTCGGAGTTCCACCGCAGCCGGCTCAACGTGTGGTCGGCGCGTCTCATGGCGCAACTCTCGCTGGCGTTCGGGGCCGTGGCTTCATTCTTGGCGGCTCTGGGTATCTACGGCGTCAAAGGATATATGGTGGCCACACGTACGGCGGAGTTCGGCATTCGCATGGCTCTGGGCGCCACGAGGAGAGACATCCTGACCATGGTCATGCGAGACCGGTTGATATTGACTCTGGCAGGAATGGGCTTCGGAGTGTGCACGACAGCAGCCGCTGCATGTGTGATAGGGGATAGAGTTCTTGCGAACATCCTCTGTGATCTCAGTCCCATTGACCCCGTTAGTATTGCGGTGACTATTGTTCTGGTCGGTCTTGTCACCGTTGCCGCCGGGTATATCCCCGCGCGACGAGCCGCGAAGGTGGATCCGATGGAGACCTTGCGACAAGGATGAGTCCGTGTTGCGGCATCGTGTGTTGAACGCAGCCTCCGCGCCGGCAAGGGCATGTCGGTGGGTCAGGCCGCCATGGTCGCACAGCATCCGCGACGCGACGGCCCGGTCGAACGAGTTTCTCCGCCGCTGAAGCAGCATCTCCCGCCCCACGTTCAGTCCTCTGCACACGGCCGTCAAGATCTCTTCGATGGGCAGCGTCGTCCCCTCACGGCGAAACGCGATGTCTTCTCGCTGCGATTTGGTTTCCAGCACGCTGCGGTACAGCGAGCGAATTCGGTCCTGAAAAGCCTCGGAACCCAGACATAACGCCGACGCGTTCTTGACCTCCAGGAAGTCGTCATCGACGCTCCCGATCCCGGACTCTACGAATCGCCTATATTCCTGAACGCGCCGGCCCGAATCCGAACCGACCGTCGCCAGGATCGGCCCATAGTCCACGAATTTGCAGGGCCGATCCCTGCCGATATAGCTGCGGTAGCTGCTCCACCGGTATTGCCGAAGGGCCGTGATCCGCTCGCGGATCGACTGCTTCCGAGCGGCCGGCGTGAAGACCGGGTTCAGATGCACGTACCGGCTCAGCCGCAGGATGTAGGCGTCCCTCTCGACGAGCCTCGCCCCGAAGCGGCCCTGCGGGAGATGGCCGCACCGCTCATGCCGCCGATTGAAGTACACGGTGTACGCCGTCTCGACGCGGTGCATGAATTGGGAGAGGTTGGCCCGCGGCGTTTCGAGCACCAGGTGGACGTGGTTCCCCATGAGGCAAAACAGGTACAGCCGCACCTCGAATCGCTTGACGCTCTCGCCCAGCACGCGCAGAAATCGCTCGCGATCGGCGTCGTCGATGAAGATGGCCCGCCGTTCGTTCCCTCGGGCCGTCACATGGTACACGGCCCCTTCGTATTCGATCCGCTGCGGCCTCGCCATGCCTGAATGATATCGGTCCGCAGCCCCCTTTCACAAGAAAAAACACACACCGCGGCGGCCATACTCCCAACACTGCCGACCGCAAAAGATTAAAATGATTCCGCTGAAAAAGTACCATTTTGGCTTTTTCTACCCTCGTTTTCGGCCGCGAAAATGGGGGTGATTGGGCTGTGGTCATGGGTTCTTCAGCGGAATCTTAAAATAAGGGCTGACCCCGGAAACGCGTGCCTCCGTGACGCGCGACCCGTCCTCTGTCCTCTGTCTTCCGTCCTCCGCGTTTGTCGTCCATGTCCGGCGCGTCATCGGATTCGGGGCAGGTTCTGCCGGTTGAAATCGCTCTCGGACAGGCCCTGGCGGAAGGCGTAATCGGACCAGAGCAACCGGCTGCTCTTGCCGGTCGGGTGGTTGACCATGGTCATTTCGTGAGGCCGCCAGAACTGGCCCAGGTACTTGCGGTAGTCCCGGAAAGTGAGCGTCTTGAGCAACGCGTCCCGGCGGTCGTAGTACTCGATTTTGAGCATCCGCAGGTTCTCGATGTCCATCCAGACGACCTGGCGGGTGTATGCGGAATTCCGCCTGTCCAGCGGGCGCCGCTCGATCACGTGACAGTCCTGGTCGTTCAGCTTCTCGTCTCGAAGCCATTTGTACGAGTATTTGTCGATCGTCTGGGTCGCGATGTCCTCGTAGGAGAACTCGCTGCCCATGAACGATCCGGCCTTGCTCTCGGCCGCGATTCGCTTGACCCGCTCCACGGCCGGCAGAAAGAGCCACTGGTCGTCCGGCTGATTCTTGTGCGCGTGGGTGAGCAGGATCGTGCCCTTGACGTCGGCGGGGCTGTCGAAGATGCACAGGCTCATGGTCCCGTCCCCGGGAACTTCCATGGCGCGGATGCGCAGCCCCCGTTCGCTGGCCTGGCCCTGTTTGTTGCGAAGGATCATGCGGAGACTCGCGACGGAGTCCCCGTAGCCGGAGTATCGGCGATCCGCGTCCTGGACGATCGCCAGCCCCTTTTCCTCAGGCGTCTGCGCCGCAATCGACGCGGATCCTGCGGCCATCACGACCACCGTCGCCATGAGCATTCTTGTCATTGGAGTGTCCGTCCCTGTTCGACAGCAAAATTCGGGTTTCCCGCCGGTCCGGCTTGTCTTTGGACCGATCGAATCTCATCAGCAAAGTCGGCGAGAGAAAGAACTCCGCCGCCAGGGCCAGGCCAATCACCATGGTGCACAGCAGGCCCATCTCCGAGGTCATTCGGTAATGGGAGAGCATCATGACGACGAACCCGGACATCAGCACCAAGGTGGTGATTCCGATCGCCGTGCCCACCGTTCCGAATGCGTGGCGGACGGCCTGCTCGGGGCTCATTCCTTCCCGGCGCCTGGCGTGGAAATACGTGATGAAGAAGTGGATCGTGTCGTCCACGATGATGCCCAGGGTCATCGCGGCGACGACCGACAGGGCCAGCCCCACGCGGCCCTTCGTCACTCCCCAGATCCCGAACGCAATGAAGGGCGGCACGAGATTGGGGATTAGGAACAGCGCCACGAACTTGAGCCTGCGAAGCGTCACGATCATGATGGCGGAGATCGTCAGGATTTCCGCGAGGGAGGCGTAGAGCATGCTCCGGATGTTCCGCCGGGTGATGCGGGCCCAGATCAGCGACAGGCCCGTGCCGCGGGAGATCATGTGCTGGGGGGCATTGGCCTGGAGCCACCGGTAGGCGCGGTCGTCCAGTTGGCACAATTCCTCGGCGCTCATGCTCCCGAGGTTCACCGCCAGACGCGAGCAGGATTTGTCGACGTCGATCTGGTTGTTGATATCCCGGTCCGAAGGGAGCGACAGCTCGTAGAAAAGCAGGTACTGGGCGGCCATGTCGCGCCGGTCCGGGACTCGATAGTAGCTCGCGTCGCCGCCGTGCATGTCCTCGTTCATGCGTTTGATCGTGTCGATGATCGTGAAGGCGCGGACGACCTTGGGCTGCTGACGATACCAGCCGGCGAAGCGGTCCACGACCGCCATGTACTGCGGGTCCGTGATGCCGCTCGACTGCCCGGAATTGAGGGAGTATTCGATCGTGTCCCACCCGCCGAGGTTCTTGATGAGAAAATCCGTGGCCCGCCGGAAGTCGAAGCTCTCGTCGAAGTAGGTGAGGAAATTGTCGTCCAGGACGATGCCCAGCATGCCGACGCTGCACACCGCCGTCAGCAGGAGCATGGATCGCAGGAGAAGATCGCGCCTGCGGATCACGAAATCCGCCAGCCGATCCTGGTTGATCCAGGAGCGGCGTTCCCGAGCCGATCCTGGCGACAGGGGAAGCACGGCCATCAGGGCGGGCAGCAGCAGGACCGAATTGACAAGATCGATGGCGACGCCGGCGCCCACGATGGTGCCCAGGTGGCGAAAGGGGGGCGACTCGGAGAAGTTCATGCTCAGGAAGCCGATGATCGTCGTGATGTTCGTGAGAAGGACCGCTTTGAAGTTCACCACAAGGGATTCGGCGACCGCCTCGTGTTTGGATCTCCCCTGGCGGGCGAGGCGAGACAGGCTTGTCAGGATGTGGATGTTGTCCGCGATCGAGAGGGTGAGAATCAGTCCGGGAGCGCCGACAGACACCGCATTCAACGGCACGCCGCACCAGCCGATCAATCCCATGGCCGTGAGCATGGAGAGCGCCGTGACCAGGACGGCGGCCAGCGTCCCATAGAACGACCGCAGGGCGATGCCCGCCAGGGTGGTCATGGCGACAAACGCAATCGGCGAAAGGCGTCTCAAGTCGTTCTCACTGGCTTCCGCGAAGGCTCGATCGATCATGATCGAGCCGGTGAGGTGGATCTCGATGCGAGGGTGCCTGGCGCGGAAGTCCTTCTCCATGGCGCGGGCGTACGCCGCCACTTCCGGCACCGCCTTCCTGTTCCCGGGCGGCAGGATGAGGCTGACGTATACGCCGGTGACGTGGCCCGCGGCGGAGATCAGGCTGTTGAGGATCGCGGGCTCGGACAGGGCGATCCCCCGGATCCGGTCGAGATCGGCCTCCGACAGCTCGCAGGGATCGGGCACGAGGTGCTTGACCAGCAGATCGTCGCCGTCCGCGTACAGGTAGGGGTAGTTCGTAAGGGAGCTGACGGTCGCCGCGTAGGGGACCTGCCAGCCCGCCTCCGTCAGTTCGGCCGCGGCGGCGAGGGTCTTGCGGGTGAAGACGTTCCCATCGTCCGGAGCCAGGACGAAAAAGATGCTCTGCCTCTTGCTATAGATGTTCTCGAACGCCTTGAGCGCCTGGTAATCGGGGTTGTGCTCGTCGAAAAAGACACGCGTATTGGTGGTGACCTTGAGGAACGGTATCCCCGCCGCCGAAACGCAGGCAATCGGCACGGCCAATAGAATGATCCACCATCGGTACGCGACTACCCAATGGGCCAACCGTTCCCCGATGTCAGTCGTACTGTTCCTGTGCACCGCCGTCCTTTACGATCCGTCGTCCACAACTCACTGCCTGGCTCGGGCCCGTCATTCGATCATCGATGAAGCGAGCAGAATGATAGATCATAAAGC
>JBDKUU010000661.1:0-4814 GCA_039679525.1 Phycisphaerales bacterium
GGATAGATGGTGGACGGACGAGGACGGCCGGTGGGGCGGGACGCGGCGCCGAGGTTTCTGGAGACGGCGGTCGACCTGGAGAAGAAGTTCCTCCAGGGGCGACAGAAGCGGGCCGAGGAACTCGAAAGCGCGGTGCGGTACTTTCTGGAGTTTCTCAAGGGCTTCGAATCGCTGGACGTGACCGGTCCGGCGGTGACCGTGTTCGGCTCGGCCCGATTCGATGAGAACAACCGCTACTATCAGCTCGCCCGAGAGACCGGCCGGCGGCTGGCCCAGGCGGGTTACGCCGTCATCACGGGCGGCGGCCCCGGCATCATGGAGGCCGCCAACCGCGGGGCCAAAGAGGCCGGCGGCCTGAGCATCGGATGCAACATCACCCTGGCCAAGGAGCAACTGCCCAACCGATACCTGGACGACTTCGTGCAGTTCGATCATTTCTTCGTCCGCAAGGTGATGCTCGTGAAGTACTCGTCCGCGTTCGTCGTGCTGCCGGGCGGGTTCGGCACGCTGGACGAGGTCTTCGAGACCCTCACGCTGATCCAGACCCACGCGATCGAGGAGTTCCCCGTGATCCTGATGGGCGGCGACTACTGGCACCGCCTCAGGGAGTTCGTCGAGGAATCGCTGCTGGGGAACAAGACGATCGAACCGAAGGACATTCACCTGGTTCACATCACAGACTCGCCGGAAGAGGCGGTGCGGATCATCGCCGACGTCACAAACCACGGCGCCGATGCCGCGACGACCTGACGCGGCGGCTTTCCAATCGGAGGGGGGATCGCACCTAAGCAGGTCCGCAGAGACGTTTTGACAACGCGCTCGGGAGCCGAAATCCGAAGCACGAAATTCGAAATCCGAAACAAATCCAAAACCCAAAGCACGAATGACCCAAACGCCGGCGATGGCCTTGGCCCGTTTCGAATTTTGGATTTTGGTCCTTGGTGCTTGTTTCGGATTTCGATATTCGGATTTCGGATTTGGAGACGCGGCGCATGTCGAGATGTCAAAAGACTTCTGCGGACCTGCTTAGGCAATTCAGCCCGGCCTTTCAGGCGAATCCTGCCGTGGAGCACGCCGCGGGACTGTGTATCACTGACTTCTGAGTTGTTGGATCGATCAGGCAGTCTACGCGGAAATGAAAGGAAACGGCCATGATGAAGCGATGGATGGTTTTGATCGGCGTGGCCACCGTGGCCGTGATCGGCTCGTACAGCGTGTTTGCCCAGCAGAGCCAGCCGCAATCGAATCAGCCGCCGATGGGGGGAAGAATGGGCCGCGGGATGATGATGCAGGGCCAGGGCGGACCCGGCGGCATGATGCAGGGCCAAGGCGGGCCGGGAGGCACGATGTGCCCGATGTGCGGCGCTGTGGGCGGAGCGCTGATGCAGAAGACCGTGGTGCCCGTGGAGAATGGGGTCATCGTCGCCATCGGCGATAAACTCATCAAGTACGACCTGGACCTCAACAAGGTCCGAGAAGTCGCAATCGACATTGATTTCCATTCCATGCAGCAGAAGATGCAGGCGATGATGCAGAACTGCCCGATGCATCAGCAGATGATGCAGCGGTCGCAGCAGGCTCAAGATAATCCATAGGTTTTCGCCGTGGCGTTCGCGCAGGCCGAATCGTGCGCACTCGAGTTGGCGAGAGAATGGGGGTAAGGATGGCATCGGGACGCTCACTGCTCCGCGGGAGCAAAGAACATGCACGGGCCTGAGCATGGACATTCGCAGACTCACGAAGGCGAGCACGCCCACCGACACAAGGTCGAGCCTCTGCGCGGCGGAGGCGGCTCCGCAACGCACGAGGGGCGCGGACCCGGTCGTGCTATTGCCGTGGAGGAACAGGTCGGGCTCGAAGAGAAGGACCGTCTGACAGGGCGTGCGCTGCACGGCCCGCACGAGGGAGGGCACGCCGGGCATCACGCTCACAACGTCGAGGATTTCCGCAGGCGGTTCTGGATCTCGCTTGCGGCGACCGTGCCGATTCTCCTCCTCTCGCCGATGATTCAGCGCCTGCTGGGTTTCTCCGCAACTTTCCCGGGCGACCTTTGGGTTCTGTTCGTACTGTCCAGCTTCGTGTTTTTCTACGGCGGCTTGCCCTTCCTCAAAGGGCTCGGTTCCGAGGTGAAGGATCGGCTGCCCGGCATGATGACCTTGATCTCGCTGGCGATCACCGTGGCCTACGTCTACAGCAGCCTGGTCGTGTTCGGGCTTCGCGGCGAGGTGTTCTTCTGGGAGCTGGTGACGCTGATCGACATCATGCTGCTGGGGCACTGGATCGAGATGCGGTCCGTCATGGGCGCGTCGAAGGCCCTGGAAGAGTTGGCGAAGCTGATGCCCAACGAGGCCCATCGGATCGACGAGGACGGGACCGTCGTCGACGTCTCCCTGGATCAGCTCCGCCAGAGTCAGCGGGTTCTGGTCCGGCCGGGCGAGAAAGTCCCCGCCGACGGCCACATCCTCGAAGGCGAGAGCGAGATTGACGAGTCCATGATCACGGGGGAATCGACGCCGGTGGCCCGCGGGCCGGGAGGTTCGGTCATCGGCGGATCGGTCAACGGCACGGGGGCGCTGACGGTCGAAGTGAACAAGACCGGCGCGGACTCCTATCTTTCGCAGGTAGTCAAACTGGTGGAGGAGGCCGGGGCGAGCAAATCGCGGGCGCAGGGCTTGGCCGACAAGGCGGCGTTCGCGCTGACGCTGATCGCGATCGCGGCGGGCGTGGCGACGCTTGCGGTCTGGCTGTTTCTGGGGGCGAGGTTCGCCTTTGCGCTGGAGCGGATGGTCACCGTGATGGTCATCACCTGTCCGCACGCGCTGGGTTTGGCGGTGCCGCTCGTGGTGGCGATGGTCACGGCCCTCTCGGCCCGCAACGGCCTGCTGATTCGCAAGAGAACGCCTTTCGAGAACGCCCGCAATGTGGACACCGTCGTCTTCGACAAGACGGGCACGCTGACGATGGGCCGGTTCGGAGTCGCCGACGTCGTCGGCTTCGGCGACTGGAGCCAGGACGAACTGCTGCGGAAGGCCGCGTCCGTCGAGCAGAATTCCGAGCACACGATCGCCAAAGGCATCGTGCAGGAGGCTCAGCGGAGAAGCCTCTCGCTCCAGAAGGTCGGGGACTTCGCATCGATTCCGGGCAAAGGCGCCCGGGGGACCGTGGACGGTCAGGAGATCTTCATCGGCAACGCGCGAATCCTGGACGAGGCGAAGGCCGAGAGCCGGCAAGTCGCAGCTCAGGTCGAGCAAATCGCCTCCCAGGGCAAGACCATCGTTCTGGTCGCCACGGGCGGCAAGGTCCAAGGGCTGATTGCGCTGGCCGACATCATTCGCGAACAATCCCGGGAGGCCGTCCGCCGGCTCAAGGAACTCGGCGTGCGGATCTCCATGATCACGGGGGACAATGAGGCGACCGCGCGGTTCGTGGCGGGGGAACTCGGGTTGGACAGCTACTTCGCGGATGTGCTGCCGGACAAGAAATCGGAGAAGATCCGGGAACTCCAGCAACGGGGCGGAAAGGTCGCGATGGTCGGCGACGGCGTCAACGACGCCCCGGCTCTGGCCCAGGCCGACGTCGGGATCGCCATCGGCGCGGGCACCGACGTGGCGATCGAGACCGCCGACGTCGTGCTCGTCGAGAGCGATCCACGCGACGTGGCGGACGTGATCTCCCTGTCGCGGATCGCCAATTGCAAAATGGTCCAGAATCTCGCCTGGGCCACAGGCTACAACGTCGTCGCCATCCCGCTGGCCGCGGGCGTGCTCTATCGCTATGGAGTCGTGCTGCCGCCGGCGGCGGGGGCCGTGGTCATGTCCCTGAGCACGATCATCGTCGCGATCAACGCCCGGCTGATTCGTTATGGCGGACACAGGGAAAGACCGTCGCCCGGCGTGGGCCGCGAACCGCGAAAGGAGGCATCGCGATGAAACCTGCGGGTCCGTTGATGATCGAGCATCGTCTGATCGAGCGGATGCTCCGGCTCCTGGAACGGGAGCTGGACAACATGAAGAGCGCCGCGGAAGCCGACGCCGAACTGATCCTGGCCGGCGTGGACTTCTTCCGGACGTACGCGGATCGGACTCACCATGGAAAAGAGGAGGACATTCTCTTCGCGGCCCTGCGCGACAAGGCGATGTCCGACGATGAGCGGGAGATGATGCGGCGGTTGACGCAGGAACATGTCTGGGCCCGGCAGGCCGTGGGCAAGCTGGCCTCCGCGACCGATCGCTACCGCAAGGGCGACGCCGCGGCAGTGCACACGATGATCTACGAGCTGGGCAAAATCGTGCAGTTCTATCCTGAGCATATCGCGAAGGAGGACAAGCACTTTTTCATTCCCGTGATGGACTATTTCACGCCGGCCGAGCAGCAGGCGATGCTGGAGCGATTTTGGGAGTTCGACAGAGCCATGATCCACGAGAAATATCGGAACGTTGTTGAAGAGCAGGAGTCGCGGCATGATTGAGTACGGATTTGTCAAAGAGCTGGACACGAATTTCGAATCCGCCGTCGAGATGGTTCGATCTCGCCTGGCGGACGCGGGTTTCGGCATTCTGATGGCCCTCGACGTCAAGGAGAAGTTCCAGGAGAAACTCGGCGCCGACATCGGGAACTACGTGATTCTGGGCGCCTGCGATCCGGCCTCGGCCTGCAAGGCGATCTTCGCGGAGCCGAACATCGGCCTGATGCTGCCCTGCAACGTGATCGTCTATGAGTGCGGCGACAAGGTGACGGTGGCGGCGGTCCGGCCCACCGTGGCCATGCAGATGATCGACAATCTCGACCTCCATCGCATCGCGAGGGATATCGAA
>JBDKUU010000662.1:0-5356 GCA_039679525.1 Phycisphaerales bacterium
TTCCGTCACCTCCATGTTCTCCAAGCGACGCCGAACCTCTGCCCAATATAGATCCGAATACCCATGTGTCCTGATATACCGGTGGTAACTCGACCAGGGCCAATCCTCGGCCCGCTCCACCAAGCCATGCTTGACCGGATTGTAGTGGATGTAATCCACATGTTGCTGCAGGTCTCGTTCATCGTGAATCTGGTGTTCCCAGAATCGACGTTGCCAGATGCCTCGTTCTCGTTTGGCTATGCGGGATTGGCTCTGGGAATCCTCTGTTCCGCCGACGTCCAGGTAACGTCGCGTAAAACCCGCCTTGATTCGCGACCACCGCAGCGAGAAGTCATGGTCGCCTTCGGGAAGCAGCCAAACGCAATGAAGATGATCCGGCAAGAGGCAAACCGCCGTCACCTCAAAGGGGCTCTGCTGTCGGGCTTCCTTCCATGCGGCGTGCAGACAATCACGGGCCGGCGGTTCCGTCAGGAAGCGCCGGCGGTAGTGCGTGACCAGGGTAAAGAAATAGTAGGTGCCCGGGAAGTCGGCGCGGCGGTAGTCTGTCATCTTGCGTTCTCCTTCATCCTCTGGCATGTCTTCATTCCTCGGTCTGTCCGCATGGGCTGAAGCCCATCCTACAAATCCGAGAGCCCAAGAGTCCGCGGTGCCGTACTCGCTTGATCCCTGATTCTATCGTTCGTCCTGGAAAAAGTCGCTCGAAACGCTTGACACGGCCCACCGCGATCTGCTACACTCATCATGCCACCAAACAACCGGCGTTGAATTCTGGGGGGTTCGCAAGCCGCAAGTCCCTTGATGCGCAGCTTGGCCCTGGAGCGCGGGTCGCGCCGGGATTCTGCAATGGGTTGTCTGGGGGTGCATCGGTCTCTCCTTTCCGCCATTGGGTTTCTCGCAATTCCTGTCGCTCGTCCAGGGACGCGTTCTGCGCCGTTTGTGTCCCGCCGCCGACTCCAGCGTCGCGACCCGCCTGCGTGCCCCCCAATACTCGGTATGTACTTGCGGGGCGGGCATGGATTCGTCCGCAAGTGTGTTGGGTTCTTCATGGATTGCTACAGAAAGGAGCTAGGAATGAACAGTACGAACAAACTGAGGGCCCGAGGTCTCATCGTCCTCGCGGCGACGTGGGGCTTGATCGCCTCGACGGCCTGGGGGGCCGCGATCGACCTGTCAAGCGGCGTGCCGGTCACGGGACTCTCCGGCGCCGCCGGCAGCGAGAAGATGTACAAGATCGAGGTGCCCGGCGGCCAGGACCTGCTGGAGATCAGCACCTCCGGCGGCTCGGGCGACGTCGATCTGTACGTCCGCAAGGGCGCGGAGCCGACGCTGGTCAAGTACGACTATCGGCCGTACAAGGTCGGCAACGAGGAGGCGGTGAGCATCGAAAAACCCGGCGGCGGGCCGTGGTACATCCTGCTGCGGGGCTACGGCTCGTACAGCGGTGTGACCCTCTCGGCCGCCTGCTCGGGCAAGGTCGAGACCAGGGACCTCATCAGCGGCGTCCCCGTCGACGGCCTGTCCGACGCGACGGGCAGCCAGCGGTTCTTCAAGATCGAGGTGCCGGCCGAGCAGGTCGGGCTCGAGATCAAGATCTCCGGCGGCAAAGGCGACGCGGACCTCTACGTTCGCAAGGGCGACGCTCCGACGACGGCCAAGTACGACTACCGCCCGTACGTGACGGGCAACAACGAGACCGTGTCCGTCAAGAACCCCGGGGATGGGACCTGGTACGTCATGATCCAGGCCAAGAAGGCCTACGACGACGTTACGCTCGTGGCAAACCTCACGGGCGGCGTTCCGATCCTGACCAACGACGTGCCCGTGACGAAACTGGCGGGCCAGCCGGGGACCGAGATGGTCTATCGGATCGACGTGCCGGTGAACCAGACCAGCCTGGAGATTCGGATGTCCGGCGGAACGGGCGACGCCGACCTGTTCGTCAAGTTCGGCTCCCGCCCGACGATGACCGACTACGACTATCGCCCGTACGTGACCGGCAATAACGAGAGCGTCGTCGTGGACAACCCCGCCGCGGGAGCGTGGTTCGTCGTGGTTCGCGGATTCAGCGCCTTTGCCGACGTCACGCTCAAGGCCACCTACGGCGAACTTTTCACCCTGAAGGACGGCGTGCCTGTCCCGAACCTGGCCGGCGCAGGCGGTAGCGAGAGATTCTTCAAGATCGACGTGCCCGCCAATCAGGCCCATCTGCTCTTCGAGATGAGCGGCGGTTCCGGCAATGCCGATATGTACATCCGCCGGGGCAGCAAGCCGACCACGGCCGCGTGGGACTATCGGCCGATCCAGCCGGGCAATACCGAGAGCATCAGCATCGGCAATCCGGCCGCCGGCACGTGGTACGTCATGCTCAAGGGCACGGCCGCCTACAACGGCGTGACGCTGAGCGCGGACTATCAGGCCAACGGCACGGCGACTACATTGAAGAACAACGAGCCGGTCACCGGGATCTCCGGCGAGGCCAAGGACGAGCTGTTCTACAAGATCGAGGTGCCGGCTGGGCAGGAAAGTCTGCAAATCCGGATGTCCGGCGGCACGGGCGACGCGGACCTCTACGTCAAGCGGGGCGCTCAGCCCAAGACCACCGATTATGACTATCGGCCGTACCTGATCGGCAACGAAGAGACGGTCGACGTTCGAAGCCCCGAGGCCGGAACGTGGTACGTCATGATCCGCGGCTACCAGGCCTTCTCCGGCATCACGCTGGTCGCCCAGTACGCCGGGACCGCGGTGGACGACTCCGTCGTTCTCCAGAGCGGCAAGGCCGTCAGTGGGATCTCCGGCGCGGCCAACAGCGAGACGTTCTACAAGATCGAGGTGCCCGCGGGCCAGGTGAAGCTGGAAATCGCTCTTTCCGGCGGCACGGGCGATGCAGACCTGTACGTTCGCAAGGGCAGCCGGCCCACGACGAAGGAATGGGACTATCGGCCCTACGTGATCGGCAACAACGAGAAGATCTCGGTCGACAAGCCGCAGGAAGGCACGTGGTACGTCATGCTCCGCGGCCAGACTGTTTACGCCTCCGTGACGCTCAAGGCTACGTACTCCGCGGCGGCCGAGCAGATCGCCGAGCTTCGCAGCGGCACGCCGATCCCGGGCCTGTCCGGCGCGGCCGGCAGCGAGATGTTCTTCAAGATCGAGGTGCCCGCCGGCCAGGCGAGCCTCACGATCGCGGTCACCGGCGGCACGGGCGACGTCGATCTGTACGTCCGCAAAGGCGCAAAGCCCACGCAGACCAGCTACGACTACCGGCCCTATCTGATCGGCAATGAGGAGAAGGTCGAGGTCGCCGAGCCGGCCGCGGCCACGTGGTATGTCATGCTGCTGGGCTACCAGGCCTATGCCGGCGTGACGCTCCAGGGCCAGTACGTGCCGGTCCAGGACAAGGTGACCGTGCTGGTCAACGGCACGGCGGTCAAGGGACTGGCCGGGGCCGCCGGCAACGAGAAATTCTTCTCGATCGACGTGCCCGCCGGCCAGGATTCGCTGACCGTCGAACTCGCCGGCGGGACGGGCAACGCCGACCTGTACGTTCGCAAGGGCTCCAAGCCGACGACCTCCGATTGGGATTTCCGCTCGGATCGGGCGGGCAATCAGGACAAGGTCGAGATCGCCAGGCCCCAGGCGGCCACGTGGTTCGTCCTGGTCCGGGGCCAGCAGGCCTATACCGGCGTCTCGCTGACGGCGGCCTATGTCGTTTCGCAACCGGCGGGCAACGATTTCGCCTCCGACCCGGACTGCGTGGCCCTGTGGCAGTTTGAAGACAAGGCTTTCGTCAACGACAGCATCGGCTCCAACTTCTTCGAAAACCACGGCGCGTCCCTCGAAGCGACCGACGTCAGGGAAGGGGCCGGCTGCGCCGACTTCCGCGTCGGCCAGGGCGACTGGATGAGCATCGACGACGACCATCTGTCGGCGAATTTCCCGACCCGCAGCGGCGGCAAGAACGCCGATCTGTCCGTGTGTTTCTGGATGAAGCCCAGGAGCTTCCCTTACGGAAGCACCATGATCTCCAAGTTTCTGCCGACGACCGACGACCGGTCCTGGCGGCTGTACCTCGGCGGCGGCATCGACCAGGGCTATATGAAGCTCGCCCTGGGCACGGGCTCCGGCGGCGACGCCAAGGTCTATGACTTCAACGGCAAGGACCAGCAGTTCCCCAAGGGCCATTGGTATCACGTGGCGTTCACGTACAAGAACGCGGACAAAAGCTATCACATCCGCGTCTGGGACGACACGGCCGGCGCCCTGGTCTGCGATTCCGTGGGCAAGGCGACCGCGGCCATGCCTCTGACGAATTCGCCGCTGGTCCTGGGCGGCATTCCGCTGCTGTCGGAGTACTACGACGGCCTGCTCGATGAAGTGGCGGTCTTCAAGGACGTCCTGACCACCGACGAGATCGACAGCATCCGACAGGGACAGTACAGCCTCGACAAGTAAGCGCGAAAGAAAGTTTGAAGTGTGAAGTGAGAAGTTTGAAGTAAGAGAGGCGAACCCCGGCTTCAGGCAGGCCACGCGGCTCTCTCTTACTTCAAACATCAAACTTCACACTTCAAACTTCTACTCACACTTCACACTTTCTTGATTGACACCCCCGATCCCTGTGATAGCATCCGACCTGGTTTGAGCGAGTTGTGTCGCGCCGGTGCAGCCTGGCTGTTCGACGCCGACGACCCTCAAGGTAAAGGAGTGCCGCGATGAGCAGGAATCGGATATACGCGTGTGGGTTGGTGGTTTCTTTGTTGATGGCCGCCGGCTGCCAGCAGAGTGTACAGCCGGAGAAGATGGCCGTCGAACCGCCTCCCACGTCGCCGCGGTTTACGACCGTGACGCTGTCGGCCGAGCAGTTGATGTCCCTCGACTGGATCGGCCGGGCGGTCGGGCGCGCCTCGATCGTGGAGAAGCGTCCCGTCGGGGCGGGCGTCGAGTTCGATATTCGCTTCCCCGGCACCGCCGGCGGGGCTTGTTCCCTGGACTACACCTCGACGGGGACCGCCGGGCGGAGGGCCTTGGCCGGCATCGACGTCAGTGCATACCAGGCGCTGGCCCTCAAATTCACGCTGCTCTCTGTCAACGGGCAGAGCGATCCGAATCAGCCGCTGGAGATCGCCGCCGGGGCGATCATCGGACCGGCCGGCGACGGCAGGATGTCGGCCTGCGAGCCGGTCACGCTCAGGCTCGCGCCGGATCGCGTCGCCGTGGTGGCGAAGACTCCGATGCGCACGGGGAAGATCCGCGTGATCGGCATTCACGCGCACGTGGTGAATCCGCAGGCCTGGGATGTCAATGGCGGCGTGGTGACGCTTCGCGTGGAGCCGGCGGCCGACGCGGACATTCTGCC
>JBDKUU010000663.1:0-3449 GCA_039679525.1 Phycisphaerales bacterium
GGTGCGTATCACGCACCGTCTTTCTTCTCGTTCGAAGGATGAGTGGTGCGTGATACGCACCCTACGGGACTACGCGACTCAGGGGCTCCGTTATTATCTGGCGGATTTGTCGCGGATTTTGCTCTCTGTGCCGGCCAGCAGCCTTTTGATGTTCTCACGGTGGCGGATGATGACCATCAGCGGGATTCCGATCGCGGCGATCACGAGCGGCCAGAGGCCGGAGGCGGCCCAGGCCGGGACGATCAGGATGCCGATCAAGAGGGCGACGGGAAAGGTCACCGCCCCGCAGATCGACGCCAGCGACACGTACCGCCAGATCAACACGGTGGCCACCCAGACGGCCAGAGCGATCAAGCCGGGGACGGTGAAGTACGGCCAGAGGCCCAGGGCCACGCCGAGACTGGTGGAGACGCCTTTGCCGCCTTTGAAGCCGAGGAACACCGGGAAGACGTGGCCGACGATCGCCGCAATGCCGACGGCGAGCCACAGGATCATTTCGGCAGGCTCATTCGGCGTGCCCGCGATCGCTGCTACGGCGGCCACGGGGATGAGGCCCTTGAGGACGTCCAGGGCGAAGCAGACGTAGCCCCACTTGCGGCCGAGGGCCCGGGCGAGATTGGTGGCGCCGATATTGCCGGAGCCGATCGTGCGGACATCTTTGCCATAAGCCCTCGCGATGACAAAGGCGAACGGAATCGAGCCGAGCAGATACGCGATCACGATGAAGAGAACGAAAATCACGTATGTCACAGGCGTTCCTTCCTTTCCTGGATCTTTTCATACACGCCGAGCAGCTCGTTGGCAACCCGGCGGATCGAAACATTGTCGGCGAGCCTGTCCTCGGCGATTGCCTGGGCCGCCCGGCGGACGTTCTCAGCGACTGTGAAGTGGCGAATCGCCCCGGCCAGGGCGGCGATGTTGTCGGGCGAGTCGATGACGACGCCGTGACGGCCGTCGGTGAAATGGTCCGCGGCGCCGTTGAAGCGGGTCGTGACGACAGGCTTGCCCGCCGCGAGGACTTCAAGAATGAACCGGCTCGACGGATCGTAGAAGGTCGGCAGGATTCCCACGTCGGCCGCGGCGATGGCGTTCTGAACCTGCTTGAGCGGGCCGAGAAACACCACGCGGTCCTCGACTCCGAGCCGGCGGGCCAGTCGCCGCGGTCCATCGATCCTGCCCGCTCCGACGACGGCCAGGCAAGCCGGACCTGGGGTCAGAGCCAAAGCTCGGATCAGTCGGTCGAGGCCTTTGAGCCGGAAGTTGTGGGCTGCGAACAGGAACATCATGGGGTCGTTCCCGGCCTCGTCTGCGATCCGAGAACGGAGCGTCTGTGCCTCCGCCGCATCGACCTTCCTGCCTGTGGCGACGCCGTTGAGGGTCAGGACCACGCGTTGAGGATCCGCGCCGTAGTGCCTTCGGAGTTGGTCCGCGACATATCCCGACAGGGCGGCGATCATCGGGCCCTTCGATCCCTGGCAGAGTCGTCTCTCGGCTCGCAGCAGCTCCATGCGCCGAAGATTGGCGCAGGCGGTTATTCGTTTGTAGAGGCGGACGGCCGGATTGGCGTAGCTGGCGGCATTACGCAAGGCGGATTCAGCGTAGGTCCCGCCTCGCGGCTGGTAGAGATCCGCGAAGTCGAAAGGCAGCACGCTATGGATGATGTCGTAATGCATCTGGGCCAGATGGTTCCGAATGGCGGCGCCGAATGTCGCCAGCGTCACTCGTTTGCCGGAGGCGTCCTGGCACAGGATGTGTGTGTTCGCGCCGCCGGAGGCTCCCTTGGCGGCCAAAAGATGAACCTCCAGGCCGAGAGCCGAGAGGGCTTCAGCGACTTCGGAGATGGATCGCTCGGCCCCGCCCAGGGCGACGTCGGTTCGCTCGATGATGATCGCCACCTTCTTGACCATTCAGCGCCCGCCTTCCGTGCGATCGAGGAAGGGCGGCACGGCCCCGTGCTTGATGTTGTGACGCATCATGCTCGCGGTCTTTCGCAGGATCGCTCGGATCAGCGTCTTGTCGTCCGGCAGGAGCTCCGGATGGTCGGCATAGGCGAGATAAAACCGCATCCGGTCGGTCCGGGAGAAATGCCTTGCCGGCGAGGAATAATGGAGCTGCGCCAGGTCCTTGACTTGGAATCGCCGTTGAAGAAAAGGACGGGAGGCCCTCGCCAGATCGATCAGGCAGAACTCGCCTGCGTCGGAGCAGAAGATGTGGGACAGGTAGAGATCCCGGTGTCGACGGCCTGTCGCGTGAAACCGCTGGATGAACCCCGCTAGCCGGTGGATGTAGTCCCGGCGAGCCTGCAAGACTCTCGGCGTTGCTGGATCGGCGAAGCAGGGGGGCAGCCTGCGTTCCAGCGACTGCGAATCACGGATCTCCTCGGTCATGAGGAAGCTCCTTCGCTCGAAGAGAAGGCCCCATTCTTCGCCACAGGCGACGACGCGGGGTACGCCGACGCCCGCGGCGACCAGGTCGTCGATAGCCTCTCGCTCCGCCGATGCGAAGGACTTCCGCCCGCCGTGACAGAGCCAGTTGCGGATCTGCTTGAGAAGGGGCGGTCGATCGTAGCGTTTCAGGAAGATCTTGACCGGCGTCCGCGAGCCGGCGGGCGTCGCCTCGAACTGCACGCGCCGGCGGAACCGGCCGATGTTGAGCTTGACGAGGTCCCGGCCTGAATCGAACGCGAAGACCGCGTCGAGCGATGTCAAGCCGAGCCTGGCGAACGCCTCCGCGAACGGCCCGGCCACGAAGAAAGCCGGCGTCTCACGGACGGAACCCGGCCGGCCTTCGGGATGTGGGGAGTTCGCCGTGGTCATCGCTCATTCAGAAAATAGTCCGAAATCACGCCCATGAACCGGTTGTACTTGATCGCGTAGTGCGACAGACCCTGCTCGGAGAATCGTTTGGAGTATTCGGCGTCCTGCTTGCGAAGCGCGGGGGCCGCTCGTTCCCACGCGGCCTCATCCATTTGCAGGATCTCCTCGACCTTGCCGCGATAGAAGTCCGCCGTCGGCAGGCTGGAGTTCGCATTGACGAACCAGGGCATGATCAGGCCGATCTTCTTGAGCAGGAAGTTGTGCTCGGGGCTGAATTCGAGACACGATTCGTCGGTGAAGTTCTTGAGCCGCTCCATCTTCTCTTCGTTGATGAACCCGCCCTCGACGCTGATCTCGTGGGCCCGCGTGCCGGGGAAGGGGAAGAAATAGGTCCAGCGGAATCGCCCCGGCTTGGCCTGGCCGAGCAGGCGGACCGTGTCGAGCACGTCCTCGCGGCCCTCGTGCGGAAAGCCGATGATGATGAAGACCGAGCTGTGCATGCCGTGACGCTCGACCGCGCCGATGGCCTCGACGATGGCTTCGTTCGTCATGTGGCGGTTGAGGATCGTTTTGCGGATCTTGGGGCTGCCCGATTCCAGGCCGAACTTCACGATGCGGCAGTTCGCCTCCGCG
>JBDKUU010000664.1:0-10313 GCA_039679525.1 Phycisphaerales bacterium
TCGGCCTCACCCTCCGATACTCTGCATCAGGAACTCCCCGGCGGAGGAATTCAGCCTCGTGTGTCGGCCTTTTTCGCGGATGGCCCTGGGGATCAGACTCCGCAGACGCTCGTCATCGCTTCCCGCCCTCAGAAGCCCTGCAAGATCGTAGGACTGTGCGGCGTGCAGGCACGGCTTGATCCGCCCGTCGGCGGTCAGCCGCAGGCGAGTGCAGCGATGGCAAAACACCGAAGACCGCCCGCTGATAAAACCGATTGTGCCCTCCGCGCCGGCGATTCGGAAGTACGCCGCAGGGCCGCCGCCGTCGGGCTGCACGACGCTCGACATTCGGCCGAATCGGTCCTCGATCAGATCGCGGACTTCCCGATTGGGGACAGAACTGCTCGCGGGCCTCGTGGAAACGGTTGTCGGGCAATACTCGATGAATCGCACGGAGACAGGCAAACGCACGGTCATCTCGGTAAGCGTCAGGACCTGCGAGAGATTGACATCTCTCATCACGACGCAGTTGATCCGCACAGGCGTCAGACCGATTTCGAGGGCCTTGTGCATACCAACCAGAACCTGCGGCAGCAGATCGACGCCGGTCATCTCCCGATAGCACGCCCCCTCGGCCGCATCGAGACTGATGTTCACCCGCTTGAGACCGGCCTCCTTGAGCCCAGCGGCCATCCGACCGAGCAGCACGCCGTTCGTGGTCAAGGCTAGATCTGAGAGACCCGGGATCGCGACGAGCTTCCCAACGAGATCGACGATGCCCTCCCGCATCAGGGGCTCGCCGCCGGTCAGGCGGACCCGCCGGACGCCGCACTCGACGCAGACTCGCACCACCCGGCAGATCTCGTCGAAGCTCAGAATCCCCGCCGAGTCCTCGCGGCCATGGAGGCCCAGGGGATTGCAGTAGATGCACCGCAGGTTGCATCGGTCGGTCACCGAGACTCTCAAGGTATCGACGTTCATTAGAGAAGATTCTAAAGCCAAGGCGAAATCAAAACAACCGAACCTGCACGAGGGCCCCTTCGGGCAGATCCTTGACGCCGATGTCCAGGGCGATCAGACCGTCGGCATCACACAACGCGAAGATGTGCCCCGACCCGCGGTATTCGACGGGCGCGACCGTCCCCGCATCGACCATGCGTACGGGAATCCAGCTCTGCCTGCTCGTCTCTTTCCTGCTGACGGGCTCGCCGAGACGCATCTGCACGCAGCGAGGCGAATACTCGCATCCCATCAGCCTGCAGAGAAACGGCTTGACCAACAGCTCGAAAATGACGTAGGTCGACACGGGATTGCCGGGCAGGCCGAAACACCAGCCGCTTGCCGCGACGCCGAAGACCGTCGGCTTGCCCGGCTGCACGGCGATCTTGTCGAACAGAAGTCGGACATGGTTCTGGCGAAGGACGCCGGGCACAAAGTCGAAGTCGCCGACGGAAACGCCGCCGGAGACCAGTACGACATCGTTCTCCGCAAGGGCCATCCGCAGCACCCGATCGACATCGGCCTCCGTATCTTTCATGATGCCGTAGTCGCGGGCGGCGATCCCCATCGCTCCGAGCTGAGCGATCAGTTGCAGGCCGTTGCTGCTGCGGATCTGGAATGGGCCCGGCGTGGCGGCCGGCTCGACCAGTTCATCGCCTCCGACCACAACGGCCACTCTCGGCCGCACAGCCATCAACGGCCGCACGCAACCGACCGAGGCCAGCGCCGCAACGTGCGGAGGCCGAATGCGGGCGCCCTTTTGCAGGACGATCTGCCCGCGGCGAACCTCCTGACCCTGGCGGCTGATGTGATCGGGGGTCTGCGTGCCCGTGAACCGAATCGCGTTTCCGTCGACATTTTGCGTGTGCTCAATCATGATGACGCATTCGGTTCCGAAGGGCAACGGAGCGCCGGTCATGATCTTAGCGCACTGGTTCGGCTCGAGCGTTTTCGTCGGCGCAGCCCCGGCCGGGATGGTCTCGATGACCGTGAGGTCCTTGCCCAGATCCACCCGACGACACGCGAAACCATCTACGGTCGCTTTGTCGAACGGCGGCATGTCGCGATCCGCCGCCACGTTCTCCGCCAGCACGCGGCCCAAAGCATCCGCCAACCCCACTCGCTCGCTCCCTAGCGGACGGGCCGAGTCCAGGACAATCGTCAAGGCCTCTTTCAGTTCGATCATGTTCCCTCGCGAATCTGCGGCGGCATCCCGAAATACGACGCGTAATCCTCCGGCGTATCGATCCTCGCCAGAATGTTCGGCTCCGAAACCTCGACTTCCAGCACCCGGGCCCTGTCGGCGTTCACAACGTGTCGGGCTCCTTCGCCGGCGGGGGCATTGAGCAACTCCTCGAACACCGCGTCGCCGAACAACGCCGGATGGCCCCGCCGGCCGCTGAAGACCGGGCCCACGATCGGCTTGCTTGAATCGTGGAACGCCCCGACAATCCGCCCCACCACGTCGGTTGTGATGAAAGGGCTGTCAACGAGACACACGAGAATCGCGTCCGTTTCTTTGGGGACGCTTCTGAGTCCGACGATCAGAGAGGACAACTGCCCGTCTCGGTAGCCCTCATTCACAACCACGTTCAAAGCCGACAGGTCGGTCGAGGCGCGAACTGCTTCGGCCCGCGAGCCGAGAACCACTGTGATCCCGTCCACGTCGCTGCGGCGAAGCACGGAGACGATCTGCTCCAAAAACGTCGTGTCGCCGAATCGCAGAAGGGGCTTGGGCACGCCCATCCGCCTGGATTCGCCCGCAGCGAGCACGATGGCGACGATCATGGACTGCCCCCTCGCCGCGAAAGAGCCATGTGGTTGACTTGAGCCTCGTCGCCCAACCGGCGGATCTTGACCAGTTCGGCAACGATGCTCAAGGCGATTTCTTCCGGCGTGACCGCCCCGATGGCAAGCCCGATCGGTGAGTAGAGTCTGTCCAGTCTTTCTTTCGAAACGCCCTTGGCCCGCAAGTTCTCCAGGAGCGTCAACGTCTTTCGCCTGCTGCCGATCATGCCGATGTACCGGGCGCTGGTTCGCACGGCTTGTTCGAGAACGATCTCGTCGCGATGGTGTCCACGAGTGACGATCACGAGATACGAGCGATCGTCGACCCGTACCCTGTCGAAGACGCGAGCGAAATCTCCAACGACGATCTCCTCGGCATCCGGAAATCGCTCGGCGTTGGCATATTCGGCGCGGTCGTCGCAGACCGTCACGCGAAAGTGCACCGATTTCGCGAACCGTGCGATGTAACTCGACACGTGCCCGGCTCCGAAGAGGATAAGCCCGGGCCGCAGCGTCAGAGGCTCGATGAATGCATCCATGTTCCCCGCGGAGACCCGCACACCCGCCTCGTCCGATACCCATGTAGGGTGTGCCGTGCACACCATCCTCGCCACGTCGGACGCCAGAGCGGTGTGCACGGCACACCCTACGGGCGCCCCATCCTTCACGAGCAGCTTCCGCGGGAGATCGTCGCTCGCGATCATAGAGACCACGACGCCGTTCTCTTCCCTCCCGGCCGCTTCCCGAAGCTCGACAAACAGCGGCAACGAGGTCGGATCGAACGCTTCGACGAGCAGATCGATCGAACCGCCGCAAATGCCCTTCTCATCGTCCGGCGTCTCGCCAAGGTCGAAATGAAATAGCCGGCACCCGGGTCGGCCCAGCATTTCCGCAGCCGCTTCGATCATTCGGGCCTCGATCAACCCTCCACCCACGGTCCCGAACGTCCGCCGACCTCCCTCGAAGACCAGCATCTTGTAGCCCACCTTGCCCGGCGTGGAGCCGACGACCGCCACGACCGTGACCAACGCCACAAGCTGTCCGCCTTCGAGAGCCGCCGCCGCCGTCTGAAATATATCGAGGTTATCCATGGAGTTCTCTGCTCACGGCTTTGCGATATCCGGTGACAATCAGGCTCCGATCTCGTCGCAGTTCCACAATCGCGTAGGAGTTGTTCTCCGGGCCATGCCCCTCGACCACCCCCTTGAGCGTATAGTAGTGAATCCCCTCGATGTGCCTGTACAATCCTTCGTGGTGATGGCCCTGGAAGACCGCCAGCACTTTGCCCGACTCCTGAAGGACTTGTCGAACTTCATCTGCGTTCTTTACGTGGAGAGGCCCCTTGCCGTCGAGCAACTGATGAATGAAGACGACAACGCGGCTCGTAGACGCCGCCAGATCCTGTCTGAGCCAATCGAGTTCGTGCGCCGGAATGTTCGCGTCAGTCCAGTCGAAGTTGCCGTGATCGTAGTCGCTGCCATCGGATCGGTAGTTCGCGTCGAGCACGACACAGTGCAGGCTGCTCAACACGTCGAATGAGTAGTAGCTGCGTCCCGACTCGATCCCCGTGTTCTCGACCTGCGACAGAAACTGCTGTTTCGAGATGCTGTCCATGTCGTGGTTTCCGAGAACGTGATACCGCGCTCCGCGGAAACCCCGGAACACTTCTTCGACCCTGCGAAGATGCGACAGCGTCCGACTCTCGACCGGCGACGCATCCTGGTCTTTGAGATCGCCCAGCTCGATCAGAAAGTCGACGCGTTTAGCGTTCATCCGGGTCACGCACTCGGACAGCTTGTCCAACGACTCGCGGTAGAACCGCATGCCCGCAGGCTCTCTATCCGCATAATGGCAATCCGTGACGATGCCGAAGCGCACCGGAAGCCAACTGGAGATAATCGGATCTCGCCGGCCGTAGCTGCACGACAGCGACGCGACGGCGGCCGCCCCCACGGTGGCAGCCGTGGACCGCAGAAAGGCCCGACGGCTGATTCGGGCCGGGCTTCTGTCATGAGCCATCTGAGTCATCGGCGTCACGCCTGTCGCAACGATTCAGTACGCATGGGCATCGAGCGAAGACGCACGCCTGTCGCTGCGAAGATCGCGCTGCCGACGGCCGGGGCAACCGCGATGATCGGCGTTTCCCCTCCGCCGGCCGACGGAATCCCCTTGTTCTCGACAAGAACCACGTCGATCTTCGGGACGTCCCGGAATCGCGGCACGCGGTAGCCGCTGAAGCTCGCGTTGAGGATCTTGCCGTTCTCGAACTGGATCTCTTCGGACAACGCCCCGCCGAGCCCCATCATGATGCAGCCCTGGATCTGCGAAGTCAGGTTTGCAGGGTTCTGGATGGGGCCGCACTCGAAGGCTTCGCAGACTTCGTTCACCGTGATCCGTCCGTGCCGGCGGTCGATCGCGACTTCGACGCACGCGGCGACGACGGAGTTCTTCTCCGTGCCACAGGCGAGCCCGACGCCCAATTCCGGCGAAACCTTCTTGCGTCGCTCCGACCAGTTGAAACGCTTCGCGGCTTCTTCAAGGACCGTGCGAATCCGTTGGTTCTCGAGATGCGCCAGGCGAAAGGCCAACGGATCGGCGCCCGCCTCGGCGGCAAGCTCATCCATGAACGATTCGCGTGCGAAGTTGTTGCCCGTGGCCGCCAGGCAACGGTACGCGCCCTGGGCCAGAGGCGAGTCGGAGCCGACCGACGCAATCCGCGTGTTCGCAACACCGTACGGCGTATCGATCGCCGAGCCGCCGGCATTGATGTTGGTGAAATCCCAGGCGATCAGCGAGCCGTCTTTGTCCAGGCCGCCCTTGCATTCGATGACCGCCGCCGGACGGAAGTAGGCCCAGGTGAACTCCTCGGCCCGCGTCCAACGCACGCAGACCGGCCGGCCCGCCGCCTTGGCCAGTCGGGCCGCTTCGATAGCCGCCTCGGCGCTGTGCTTGCCGCCGAACCCGCCGCCCATATCAGGAATGATGGCCCGCACGTGGTCGTTGGACAAACCGAATGTCCGAGCCAGGTCGCCTTTTGCACGATACGGCCCATCGCAGCCCGCCCAGACGGTGAGCTTGCCATCGGTCCATTCCGCGACGCCGGCACGGGGCTCCATCGGCGTGTGCTGAATGTAGGCCAGCGTGTAGGTCCCGCTGAGGGTCCTGGCTGCGTCGGCAAAGGCCTTCTCGACATCGCCCCGCATGTTGGGGCGAGCGGTTTGCGCGTGCTCCTTGAGATAGGCGTGGACCGTCTTGCTCGACGCAGAATGCGAAATCGTCTTCCACGCGGCGGTCTTGGCCGCAGCTTCCATCGCCAGCGTCGCCTGGTGCAGCGATGGAGCCGCGAAGCCGACGAACTGGCCGTCCTGAACGACGACCACATCTTTCATCGCCTTGGCCGCGGACAAATCGACGGATTCCAGCGTGGCCCCGTAGGACGGCGGACGCAGGACTCGGCCATAGAGCATGTTCGGGCGGACGATGTCCGAGGGATAGCGATGAACCCCGGTGACCAGCTCGCGGAAGGTCGGCTTGGGAACGGAGACGCCCATCACTTTCCACTCGTTCACGGGCGTCAACGTCACGTCGGATCGAACGCTTTTCGCGAAGGCCTCGGCGACGAGGTCCTTCGACCTGGCCAAGTCGGCGTAGGTGAGCATCTGCTGCGTCGCAGGGTTCGTGATCGCGCCATCCTTCACCTGAAGCGCGGCGACATCGACCTGCCACTGTTTGGCGGCCAGTTGCGTGAGCAACTCGCGGGCGGTCGCGGCCGCCTGACGCATCGGAGGCACGTTGTACGGCGTGGTCCGGCTCCCGGCGGTGATCCCGTCGTCGGGCACGAAGTCGGTATCGGCCATGACCAGGCGGACCCGCTGCACCGGGATGCGAAGTTCCTCGGCCGCGGCTTGAGAAAGCTCGGTCCTGGCCCCCTGCCCTTCATCCACCTTGCCGCTGAAAGCGGTGATCGTGCCGTCCTCGTTCAGGAGAATCCTCGCGGCCACGGGCGTCTGCTCGGATCGTCCGCCGCCGCGCTGGCCCCAGGCCAAGCCGTCCGTGACCGTGATCAACAGGCCCGCGCCGAAAGTCTGGAGAAATGCCCGCCGGTTGAGAGTGAATTCATCGTTCCCGCCGTCCCATGTGGGTCTGAAAATTGTCTCTTCGTCCATGGCCCTCACCTCATCTTCCCGGCGGCGCGACGGACCGCGTTGAGGATCTTCACGTATCCATTGCACCGGCAGATGTTCCCGTTCATGCTCGTGATGATCTCCTCATCCGTGGGATTGGGATTCTCCTGGAGCAGGGCCACGGCGGAGAGCACCATGCCGCTGGTGCAATACCCGCATTGTATGGCCCCTTCTTCGAGGAATGCCTCCTGCACGGGATGAAGCGAGCCATCTTTTGCCAGACCTTCGATGGTCGTGATGGTTTTTCCGTTGGCCTCGGCAATCGGCAGGACGCAGGACAGGGCGCGTTTGCCATTCATCAGAACCGTGCACGCGCCGCATCGACCCTCGCCACAGCCGTACTTCGTGCCCGTCAGGCCAAACTCCTCGCGAAGGACATCCAGGAGAAGTCGTTGCGGGTCCGTCGTGACGGTCCGTTGGACCCCGTTGACCGTCAGAGTCACTGTCACATCCATAAACAGTCTCCGTCGAACGATGAATGATCGTCATCTCGAGCCGAGTGGGCTCATGTGAGGAAGTATTCTAGCAGAGGGGATGGAGATCAGACAGCCTTTTCTCGTCCTGGGTTTTCCCGCAGGCCATGCGACGCTCGCAGGGGCAACCCCCTGTGGTTGCCCTCTTCTTCGGCGGCTGACCCGTCCAAAGAGGGCAGGCATGGGGGCCTGTCCTCATTCTTCTACACATCTTCGGTGGGTCGGACACGCCCGCGGCGGGCGTATGAGGGAGATTTTCCGCATTGGCCAGCAGCATGATGCCGGCAGAGCCCAGGCTCGGCGGTCTGGACGATCCCGCTGTCTCGGCGAAGTCCCCATCTTGTCTATCATGCCTCTGGCCCAAAGCGCAAAATCTCGGGGCTCCGGGGGCAGCGCCCCCGCTCTTGGACGCCTTCAACGCCCCGGATCTCGATGGGCCGAAGATGTGTAGAACAGCGAGGGGCCTGTCCCTACAGGGCGCGACCGGTCCTCGACGACGCCTGCGAAACCCTTTACTTCGTCGCCTCGGCTGTGCCGACGACCGGCCAGCCGTCATCGCTCCACGTCAGCGGGCGAATCGCGTACTTCGAATCGCCCCGGCGGGTGGCGCCGTCGTAGAAGTGCATGCCGAGCCAGTATTTGTCGCCCTCTTTCAGAATGCCGGCGTGGCCGGGTCCGATGAACGGGCCGTCGGTGCCCAGCAGGAACGTGCCGCCGCCTTCGAGCATGTCCTTGTTGTCTTTGTCGAGGTACGGCCCGGTGATCGTCGGGCTTCGGCCGACCCGCATGTTGTACGTGCTGTTGACGCCCCGGCAGCACATGCCCCAGTTGAGGAACAGATAGTAAGCGCCGTTGCGATGATAGATGAACGGGGCTTCGATGGAATCGTAATGGGCCAGCGCGTGGATTGGGGAGTCGGGGGCGATCCGCTTGCCGGTGGCGGGGTCGAGCTGGATCAGCTTGATGCCGCTCCAGAACGAGCCGAAGACGAGCCACAAGTTGCCGTCCGCGTCTTGCGTGACCGCGGGATCGATGGTGTTGAAATCGTCGCGGGAGCTCGACTGAATAACGATGCCGCCGTCCTTCCATTCGTAGGCCGGATCGCACGGGTCCAGCGTGGCGTTCATGGCCAATCCGATCGCGGAGGTGTTCTTGCCGAAGGTGGAGACGGAGAAATAGAGCAGATACTTATCGCGGAAATGGATCACGTCCGGGGCCCAGAAGTCCAGCCCGCTGCGATTGCCCGGAACAGCCTGGGCCACCCACTCGGGCGACTTTGTGAACGTCTGCGGCCCGCGTTCCCACGCGATCAGGTCCTTCGAATGGAAACTGGGCGTACCCCGGCCGGTGCAGAAGATCCAGTACTGGTCCTTGCATTTGACGATGGTGGACGGGTCGTGAACACGGATGCCGCGATTGCCCAGCTTGAGCAGATACGCCACGGCGTTTGGGTCGGCCGGCGATTCCGGCGGACGATTCGGACGGGAAGAATCGGTGGGCTGAGCCCACCCGACCGCTGCCGCCGAGACGAGGATGCCCAGCATCAGCGCGACACGAGAACAAGCCACGGTCTTCATGAAGACCTCACAAGAAGTCCCGGTGGGGCAAGCCCCACCCTACCGCTACCGCTATCGCCCTCACATTCCATCATGGTCCCCAAAGGTCCCCTATAGGTCGGCGGCAGCGGTAGGGTGTGCCCCGCACACCACTCTTCATTTCACCGCCTTCAAGATCGCGCAGCCGAAGATGCCGCCGGCGGTCATGCCCGGATGGGCCTGGAACTTGACTGTCACGGTCTTTTTGTTCGCCAGAAGCTCCTTCGACAGCGGATACGTCTCGTCGTAGAACGCGCCTGGCCGATTGTTCTCGAGCTTGAGCGAGGCGACTTTCACGTTGTCCACGAGGATGTCGAACTCGCGTCCGCCGGCGTCGCTGCCCCAGAAACCAACTCGCAGCTCCTGCGGCGTGTTCGGCAGGACCTTGAGGTCGTAGGAGAACCATCCGCCGTCGCCGGCGTGCCGCCAGGCACGGCCGAAGTGCAGTCCGTTGGCCATCCGCTCGCCTTTCATGCCGTGGGCCGGCTCGGACTGCGAGTCGCCGATCGCGACTTCATCGACCGTTCGCGATCTCAAGTCGCGCCGGACTTCTTCCTCGGCAAGGTACTTCGCATGTTCTGGACCGCCCTTGCGAAAGGCCCGCCAGTAGACCGCGTATCGCTCGCCGAAGAGCTGATGGTACGGCACGAGCGTAATGTTCTTCTCCAGGCAAATCGTGCGGAAGGTCGGCGGGTCCGCGGAGACCATTTCGAGACACTGCGTCAGATCGTCCCCGGCGGCCACCAGCGCCGGCGACTCTGCGACCTGGTCCTTCGGAAACTGATACCACTGGTCCTTCAGGTAGACGACGTTGTCGGTCAGCCTCTCGCCGCCCAGTTTGCCGGCCAGGACCAGCGGGCCGTACATGAAGGCCACGAGGTTCTTGTCATCGGGCATCGGCTCGGCGTGGAGACTCATCGGCATGGCGATCTCGACCCGGTCGCCATCGGCCCAGGTCCGCTGGATCGTCATGTAGCTCGCAGGCTTGGACTCGACCGCCAGCGGCTTTCCGTTGAGTTTCACGACGACGCCGTTGGTCGCCCAGCCGGGGACGCGAACGCGAAGCGAGAACTCCTTCGGCTGCTCCGTGCGGACCGCGAGCGACGTAGTCGTCTCATTCGGCCATCGCGTCTCCTGTCTCAGGCGCACGCCCTTGGCCGACCAATTAACTTCCGATGCGATGAAGAGGTTCACGAAGACACCAGCGTCGTCATAATAGTAGATCGTGTCGCCGTACTTGGCGTGGTTCTCCATGCCTCTGCCGGTACAGCACCAGAAGGACTCGGTCGGCAGGT
>JBDKUU010000665.1:0-2984 GCA_039679525.1 Phycisphaerales bacterium
CACCGAGGAGAGCTTCGACCGGGTTCTGAACATCAATCTCAAAGGCCCCTACTTCCTCACGCAACTCATCGCCAACTGGATGGTGCAGCAGCGAAAGCTGAATCCGGACCAGTCCTTCCGCATCGTCAACATCGGATCGATCTCGGCTTACACGAGTTCGCCCTCTCGCGGCGAATACTGCATCAGCAAGGCGGGCATCGCGATGATGACCAAGCTCTACGCGGACCGACTCGCGGAGTACGAGATCGGCGTCTTCGAGATCAGTCCCGGCATTATCGAGACCGACATGACCCGGGTCGTGAAGGAGAAATACGACAGGCTGATCGCCGAGGGGCTGACTCCGATCAAGCGGTGGGGCAAGCCCGGCGACGTGGCCAAAGCCGTCGGCGCGATCGCCGAAGGCCGGCTCGATTTCTCGACCGGAAGCGTCATCAACGTCGACGGCGGCTTTCATCTCAGAAGACTGTAGTGTGCGTGGGTCCTATCGGTCCCATACGTCCTATAGGTCCTATCGGCTCGCCACTTTGTCAAAGCACGGGAGAAATCGCTTATGGACATCAAAACAACAATCGTCACCCTGATCCGTGACGGTTTCATTCTCGTCTTCAACCAGGACAAGCTCGACATCGTCAAGACGGCCCAGGCCCTCGTCGAGGCCGGGGTGAACAACATGGAGGTCACGTGCCGGATCAAGAAGCCGCTGGAGAAGCTCTCGCGGCTTCGCAAGGAGATGCCCGATTTCGTGGCGGGCTCCGCCAGCCTGATCGACTGGCCCGGCATGCTGGGCGTCTACAACCGCGTGCACCAGGACGATCCCCTGCCCACTCTCCAGCAGGTGGTCGACGCCGGAGCGTGCTACCTCGTCTCGGCGGTGAACTTCAGCGACGACGGCTACAAACGGTTCGGGGGCAAACTGGCGATGATCCCCGGCTGCGGCAGCGCGACCGAAGTCGTGACCCAGTTCGGCAAGGGCGCCAACCTCTGCAAGGTCTTCCCGGCCAAAGAACTGGGCGGTCCGGCATTCGTCGAAGCCATCGACCCGGCCCTGCACAAGACGATCAGCCTGGTCCCCACGGGCGGCACGACCGCGGCCAACATCCCCGACTACGTGAACGCCGGCGTGCTCGTCCTGGGCGGCTCGTTCAGCATGATCGAGAAGGCCGCGATGAAGAGGATCGTCGAGGAACAGGACTACAAGCTGCTCGCAAAGGAGCTTGCGGCCGCCAAACATCTGATCGACGAAGCGCGAGCGAAGAAACATCCGGGTCTGAATTTCGCCAAAGCCTCACTCGAAGAGATTTGCCAAAAGACCGGCCGGAACTTCAATATCAGGTGAAGTCCCAGGAACGAATCGAGGTGATGCGTGGAGACAAGAGAGATAGCCGGCAGACAGGTGACCATTCACCGCTATAGCACGATCATCGTGGGCGCGGGGGCCGCGGGAATGAACTGCGCCTCGCACCTGTGTGAGTTCATGAAACGCAAAGGCATCGAGGATGTCTCAAGCCGAGTCGCCGTCATCACTCGAGGTCTGAAGCTCGGGGCCTCGCGAATGAGCGGCTCGGACAAGCAGACCTACTACAAGCTGGGGACCAGCCCCAACGTGCCCGATTGCGCGGAAGCCTTCGCGTCGACGCTGACCGCCGCCGGCTGCTGCCACGGCGACCTGGCGATGATCGAGGGCATCAACTCGCTTCGCGAGTTCTACCACCTCGTGCAGGCCGGCGTCGCCTTCCCGACCGATTCGACGGGCGTCTTCATCGGCTACAAGACCGACCACGACCCCGCCGAGCGTGCCACCAGCGCAGGGCCCAAAACCAGCCGCTTCATGAGCGAATGCCTGCAACGGGAAGTTGACCGCCATGGCGTCCGCATCTTCGACAACCAGGAGGCGGCCCATCTGCTCACCATCGGCTCCGGCCGCGGAAAGCGAATCGCAGGCGTAGTCACCCTCGACACAAACCCGGCAAACGAAGACGGCGTCCGTCCTCCGTCCTCCGACCTCCGTCCTCGGGTCTCCGTCTTCCTCGCGGCCAACGTCGTTCTCGCCGCCGGCGGCCCCGGCGAGTTGTACAAGACCAGCGTCTACCCCGCCGGGCAGGTGGGTCTCCACGGCCTGGCCTTCAAAGCGGGTCTGGCGGCGGAAAACCTGACGGAGTCCCAATTCGGACTGGCCAGCACGCGATTTCGCTGGAACGTCTCGGGCACATATATGCAGGCGGTCCCGCGGATCTTCAGCACGAACGCCAAGGGCAAGGACGAGCGGGATTTTCTGGCCGACTTCTTCCCGTCGATGAAGAGCATGGCCACGAACATCTTCCTCAAAGGTTATCAATGGCCCTTCGACCCGCAAAAGATCGAGGGCCTGAAGTCGTCGCTGATCGACGTCCTGGTCTTCAACGAGAACATCAAAGGCCGGCGGGTCTTTCTGGACTTTCGCCAGAACCCCACGGGCAATAGCGGCATGAGCCCGTTCAATATCGATGAGCTCGAGCCCGAGGCCTTCGACTACCTCCAGGACGCCGGGGCCCTGCAGCACATCCCCATCGAGCGGCTGGCCCACATGAACCCGCTGGCCATCGAGATCTACAAAGAGAACGGGATCGACCTGTACAACGAACCGCTGGAGATCGCGGTCTGCGCCCAGCACAACAACGGCGGATTCGCCGTGAACAAGTGGTGGGAATCGAGCCTCAAGCACACCTTCGTCATCGGCGAGATGGCGGGCACTCATGGCGTGAAGCGCCCCGGCGGCTCGGCCCTGAACGCCGGCCAGGTCGGCGGACTGCGGGCTGCGGAGTACATCGTCAACGCCTACGGATGCGAAGTCCCCGACGATTCCAAAGACAGCGAGGACATCGACCGGCAGATCGCGGACCTCCTGGCCAAGCTCGATTCGTGGGGCAAATCCTCAGGTCGTGGGCCACTAGAAGTGATCGAAGAGATTCAGGATCGGATGACCGCCTCGGCCGCCCATATTCGCG
>JBDKUU010000666.1:0-2804 GCA_039679525.1 Phycisphaerales bacterium
CAGGAGCACCTGATGAACACGCCGAGCCAAAAGGCCCTGTGGGAGACCCTCTTCACGGACCGGCCGGTGCCCCAGTACGCCCACATGTCGGTCACGGTCTCCGACACCGGCGGCAAGCTCTCCAAACGCGAGCGGCCGCAGACGCTTCGCACCGCGATCAAGGCCATGCCCGCCGTCGACGTCGACCAACTGGCCCAGATCGGCTCCATCACGCCCGACGAGGTCCGCTCCTTCCTGGCCGGCGACACGACTCCCGACATGCCCGCGGTCGACGCGATCGCCAAGCACTTCGGCGTCCGCCTGCCCGAGATCAACATCGTCGACTTCTTCCATAGCGGCTACCTGCCCGAGACCATGGTCAACTTCATGGCCCTGCTCGGCTGGAACCCCGGCGACCAGCGGGAGATCATGACCCGCGACGAGATCATCCAGTCCTTCGACCTCTCGCGCCTCACCAAGAGCAACAGCCTCTTCGATCGCAAGAAGCTCCTGGCCTTCAACACCGAGCACCTGCGAATGACCGCGTCCGAGAAGGTCCTCGCGCACTTCAAGGCCTATCTCAAGCACGTCGGTTCGCCCGTCCAGAAGGCCGACGATGCACTGCTGGCCCGCATCATCAAGCTGTGCGAAGGCGCCCGAACCCTGGAGGACATCGAACGCAAAAGCGCGTTCGTCTTCATCGCCGACGACCAGATCGCATTCGACGAAAAGGCTGTCCAGAAGGTGCTCATGAAGGACCGCGCCCTGGAGATCCTCCAGCAGATCCGCGACGAACTGGCGGCTCTGCCCGACCTCAGCGAACACGCCATCGAGGAAATGCTTCGCCGACTCGCGGAGGCCCGACAGGTCGGCCTGGGCAAAGTGGCCCAGCCGCTCCGCGTGGCCCTGTGCGGCACGACGATCAGCCTGCCGATCTTCGACTCGGTGAACCTGCTCGGCCGCGAGCGAACGCTCCGCCGCATCGATCTGACGCTCGAAAGGTTCAAGGCCCATGGGTAATCGACACCCATCACCGTTGCGCTCGACGGCGTCGAACTCAGGGGCTCTGCCCCTGAAACCCCGAGATTTATCGCTTTGTGCCAATGGCATGGTATTGATGACAGAGAAGACGCTCGCAAAGTGGTCCGGCCCCCCCGTGGAATCGCGGCAAGCCCTTGCAGCCGGGCAACACGACCACGCCCGAGGTCCGGCTTGCCTTCCATTTCATGCTACTGGCATAAAGCGAAAAATCTCGGGGGTCTGGGGGCAGAGCCCCCATGGTTCTACAGATCTCGTTCTGACTTCGGTCTGCTCGCTCTTCGTACGCCGGTTTTCACGCGAGAGGTTGCGTTTACCGCCTTGGAGGCTTCCAGCAGGAATGGCCGGCCGCCATGACCCGCTCGGAAGCCCGGCCCAAACCGGGGCGGATCTTCGCGGGCGACGAAAGCGGGTGGACCCACTCGATCGTGCGACCCGCTTGGTTCCGGGTATCTGCTGGAAGCCCCAAGAGCGAAAGACGCATCTCGGGACTTGGCGGCAGAGCCCGGTTCAGCGGTCAGAACGATCCCAATGTCTTGGCGGAGTCCCGATTTGTTTGTCATGCTGCTGGCGTAAAGCGCAAAATGTCAGGGGTTCGGGGACAGCGTCCCCGGCTCTTGGACGCATGCGATGCCCGGGTTTTCGACGAAGCGAAGATGTATAGAACAACAAGGGCACGGCCCTGTTCAGGCAACAGACAGAGGAGAAAGTAAGCGATATGCCATTACTGGTCACAGGCTCCATCGGAATCGACACCATCCGCACGCCCCACGGAAGCAGCGAGGCCTGCCTGGGCGGCTCCTCCGTCTACTTCAGCATGGCGGCCAGCCTCTTCGCCCCGGTCCGATTCGTCGGCGTCGTCGGCGACGACTGCCCGTTCAATCTGGCCGACGTCTTCAAGGGCCGCAACATCGACCTGCGGGGCCTCGAGGTCCGCTCCGGCAGCAAGACCTTCGTCTGGCACGGGACCTACCACGAGAACATGAACGACCGCACGACCGACCTCGTCGAGTTCATCGTCCTGCAGGAAGCCCCGCCGACAGTGCCGGCGGTCTTCCGCGACAGCCAGTTCGTGTTCCTGGCCAACACCGCCCCCGCTCTCCAAATGCAATTGCTGGGCCAGATCGCCGCGCCGACCTTCGTCGCCGCCGACACGATGGATCTCTGGATCAACGGCGCCCTGCCGGACCTCAAGGAGCTGCTCAAGAAGGTCCAGTGCCTGATCGTCAACGACGAGGAGGCCAAGCTCCTGGCGGGCCGGCTCAACCGGATCGAGGCCGCCGAGGCCATCCTCGTGATGGGTCCGAGAATCGTCATCGTCAAGAAAGGCGAGGCGGGCTCCCTGGTGTGCTCGGCCGACGGGAACAGGTTCGTCCTTCCCGCCTACCCGGCCACCGAGGTCCGCGACCCGACCGGCGCGGGCGACAGCTTCGCCGGCGGATTGATGGGCTACCTCGCCGAGGCCCGTAAGACGGATTTCGAGACGCTTAAGACCGCGGTCGCCTACGGCACGGTCGTGGCGTCGTTCACGATTGCGGATTTCTCCCTGGCGGGCTTGGCCGCCGCGACGCGAAAAGATGTCGATAGCCGGCTGAATCAGCTCCGCAAGTTCACGCGGTTTTGACGAACCTGCGGGAAAGAGAACGGCCATGGAGGCTGTAGGGTGGGTTCTCAACCCACGCGTTTCCACACGGGCGCAATGGTTGACGCGTGGGTTAAGGACCCACCCTACAAGAGTGTCCACGATGGCCGGCGTGCGAGTGGAAGAGCCGCTGCAGAAAAGTTCG
>JBDKUU010000667.1:0-13667 GCA_039679525.1 Phycisphaerales bacterium
CGAGCCCGACGCCGGCAGCGACCTGCAGGCGGTCCGCTTGCGCGCCTACCAGGACGAGCAAGGCAACTGGCGGCTCAACGGCGTAAAGCGCTTCATCACCAACGGCTGCGGCGAGATCCTGCTGGTCCTGTCGCGAAGCGAGCCCGACCGCAGCGGCGGCATGGGCCTGAGCCGTCTGCTCTGCGAACCCGGCCCGACCGTCAACATCCGCCGGCTCGAAGACAAGCTCGGCATCCACGGCTCGCCCACCTGCGAGATCTTCTTCGACCACACGCCCGCCCTGCTGATCGGCGAGCGGCAACGCGGCCTCGTGCCCTACGTCATGACCCTGATGAACGGCGCCCGAATCGGGATCGCCGCCCAGGGACTGGGCATCGCGGAGGCCACTTACCGCATCGCCCGCGACTATGCGGCCAGCCGCAGGCAGTTCTCCGTCGCCATCGAGAAACTGCCCGCCGTGCGGGATCTGCTGATCGACATGAAGACCACCATCGAGGCCGGACGCGCCCTGCTCTACGACACCTCGCGGGTCGTGGACCTGGCCCTCACGTACAACAACCAGGTCGAAACCAATCCGCCCGCCGACAAGGACGCGGCCAAGAAGCTCAAGGACAACGCCCGCATCGACAAGCGGGACGCCGGCATGCTGACCCCGCTGAGCAAGTACTACTGCACCGAGATGTGCAACAGCGTCGCCTACGATTCGATCCAGGTCCTCGGCGGCAGCGGCTTCATGCGGGATTACGCCTGCGAACGGCACGCCCGCGACGCCCGTATCACCACCATTTACGAGGGCACCAGCCAACTGCAAGTCGTCGCGGCGGTCCGCGGCGTCTGCAGCGGTACGGCGGAAAAGTACCTGGCCGAGCTGGCCGCCCTGCCCTACGATCCGCAGGTGAACGATCTGCTGGCCAAGCTGGCCGAGGGCACGCGACAGTTGCAGGCGGCCATCGAGTTCACCAAGCAACAGGGCAACGAATATATGGACCTCCACGGCCGCGAGCTGGTCGATGTCGCGATCGACCTGATCAACGGATATCTGTTCTGCGGCCAGGCCAGCACGAAAGTCGACATGAACGTGCCGGTCGCGACCGACGGAAGCTCCAAGAACGGCCAGACCGTCTCGATGAAGCAGCGAAAGCTGATGATGGCCCGCCGCTACGTCGAGAAGAACGCCCCGAAGATCAAGGCGTTGACCGAGCTCGTGCGGCAAGGCGACAAGTCGACGTTCAGCGACTACGAGGCGTTGATCGGGCCGGTGCCGGAGGTGTAGGACCGATAGGACACATGGGACGGATAGGACCGGTCCATTGCCGGACTGAGACCCTATGCTTCGAGCAGTGATCTTCGATTTCGACGGCGTGATCACGGATTCCGAGATCCTGCACTTCCGCGCGTTCAACGCGGTGCTGGCCCCGCACGGCTTCGAGCTGGCCAAGAACGAGTACTACAAAGACTATCTCGGCATGTCCGACAAGGACTGCTTCAAGGCCCTGATCGGCGAAGGCCGGCTCCGCATCCAGGAAGCCCAGATTCCTGCGTTGATCCAGCAGAAGACGCAGGTCTTCGAGCGACTGGCCCGCACCGAGGGCCGAGTCATCGCCGGCGTGCGGGAGTTCCTGGACCTTTTGCATGGGGCGCAGGTCCCGATCGCCATCTGCTCGGGGGCCCTTCGCCCGGAGATCGAATTGATCCTCGAAGAGGCGGGCCTGCGAAATCGTTTCGACGTGATCGTCTCGGCCGAGGACGTCCATCGCGGCAAGCCGGACCCCGAGGGGTTCATCCTGGCTCTCCAGAAGCTCAATGAAATCTCGCTCGACCCCGTCGCACCCGAATGCTGCGTCGTTATCGAGGACTCGCACTGGGGCCTCAAGGCCGCCCGCGCCGCCGGCATGCGAACCATCGGCGTAACCAACACCTACGAAGCCGCCCAGCTCAAGCAAGCCGACAAAGTCGTCGCCCGCCTCAACCAACTGACGATGCCTGATCTCCACAAGATCTGCTCGTAGGGTGGGCTCTTAGCCCACGCGTCATGTCCATATCGATGATCCAAACGCGTGGGCTAAGAGCCCACCCTACGAAGACTTCCAGGGGCGTTGCCCTCGTTGTTATACACATCTCCAGCAGGCCGGACACGCCCGCGGCGGGCGTGTGAGGGAGATTTTTCGCTTTGGCCAGCAGCATGATGCCGGCAGAGCTCGGTTCGGCGGCTTGGACGATCCCGCTGTCTTGGCGTAGTCTCCATCTTGTCTATCATGCCTCTGGCCCAAAGCGCAAAATCTCGGGGGTCCGGCGGCGGCGCCCCCGCTTTTGGACGCTTCAACCCGCCTGAAGGCAGAACTCCCGACAGGCCCCGCCATCGCCACGGCCCACCACGAGACCTCGGACAGCACTCCCCCACGCGCGCAAACGGACATGCACCCGCGACCTCTCTTCCCCGCACGCGAACGTTGACCGCGATCCCCCTTTCTGATAGGATACCTCATCCTTCTCGCGAAGGAGCGGTTGAAGGATCCGTTGAGATAATTCTGCAATAGCGAGGAACTAGGATGAAATACGTGCTCGTGGTCTGCGTGGCTGTTCTTGCGAATCTCTCCCCTGCTTTTGCGGCGACCGAAGCCCGGCTGCTGCGTTTTCCCGCCATCCATGACGACCAGATCGTCTTCACCTACGCGGGCGATCTGTACACCGTCGCCTCCACGGGCGGCACGGCGAGGAAGCTGACAAACGACGAAGGCTTCGAGATGTTCGCCCGGTTCTCGCCGGACGGAAAGACCATCGCATTCACCGGCCAATACGACGGCAACACCGAAGTCTACGTCATGCCCGCCACCGGCGGCGTGCCCCAGCGGCTCACGTACACCGCTACGCTCGGCCGGGACGACGTGGGCGACCGCATGGGTCCCAACAACATCGTGATGACCTGGACCCCCGACGGCAAGCGAATCGTCTTCCGCTCGCGGATGCGTTCCTTCAACGACTTCCTGGGCCGGCTGTACTCCGTCGCAACGTCGGGCGAGATGCCCGATGAACTGCCCCTGCCGCGAGCGGGATTCTGCTCCTATTCCCCCGATGGCAAGAAGCTCGCCTACAACCGCGTCTTCCGCGAGTTCCGCACGTGGAAACGTTATCGCGGCGGCATGGCCGACGACATCTGGATCTACGATTTCGAGTCCAAGACCACTGAGAACATCACGAACAACGCCGCCCAGGACATCATCCCGATGTGGAGCGGCGATCGTGTCTTCTTTCTCTCGGACCGCGACGAGAACAAGCGAATGAACCTGTTCGTCTACGACACGAGCACCAAAGAGACGCGGCAACTGACCCAGTTCACCGAGTTCGACGTGAAGTTCCCGTCGCTGGGCGACAAGGCCATCGTCTTCGAGAACGGCGGCTACATCTACCGCTACGACATCGACCGCAACGAATGCGCCAAGGTGAGCATCTTTATCGAAGACGACCTCCAGGGCGGCCGGGGCGGACTGATCAACGTCGCGGACAAGGTGACCAACTATGAGGTCTCGCCGGACGGCAAACGAGCCCTTTTCGGCGCCCGCGGCGACGTCTTCACGGTTCCAGCCAAGCACGGCGCGATTCGCAATCTGACCGCCACGCCCGGCGTGCACGAGCGGGATTCGAAGTGGTCCCCCGACGGCAAATGGGTCGCGTACATCTCCGACGCCTCCGGCGAAGACGAGATCTGGGTCGTCCCGCAGGACGGCCGCGGAAATCCGCGTCAGGTCTCCCACGACGATGCGATCTACAAGTACGACATCGTCTGGTCGCCCGACAGCAAGAAGATCATGTGGGCCGACAAGGGCCTGCGGCTGCGGTACATCAACGTCGAGACCGGCAAGATCACCGACGTCTGCAAGTGCGAGAAATGGGAATTCAGCGACTACGCCTGGTCGCCCGACAGCCAATGGATCGTCTACGCCAAGGCCGAACTGGCCAGCATGAGCAAGATCTATCTCTACTCGCTCCAGGACGGGACCGCCCACGAGCTGACCGACGGCTGGTATGGCTCGTCGGGCCCGATCTTCAGCTCCGACGGGAAATTCGTCTTCTTCGTCTCGGATCGCGACTTCAACCCGATCTACAGCAGCACGGAATGGAACCACGCATATCAGGACATGGCCCGCGTCTACCTGATCACGCTGGCGAAATCGACGGAGTCGCCTTTCAAGCCCAAGAGCGACGAGGTCGAGATCAAGGCCGAGGAGCCCAAGGAGGAGAAGCCCGAGGCCGCCAAGCAGGAACAGGCCGTCTCGAAGGATGACGCGGAGAAGCCCGCGGACAAAGACAAGGCCAAAGAGGCGAAGGACGAGAAAAAGAAGTCCGAGCCCGAGCCTATCAAGGTCGATCTCGACGGCATCAAGGACCGCATCGCGGTGCTGCCCATCGCCGTGTCGTCTTATCGACACCTCGGCTCCGCGGGCGATCTGGTCTACTACCTGCGTCACGGCCAATTGTGTCTGTACGATCTCAAAGAGCAGAAAGAGACCGAGCTCGGCCGGGCGGGCGGCTATGAGATCGCGGCCGACCGCAAGAAAATGCTCGTGGCGGCCGAAGGCAAGTACGCGATTCTCGACCTGCCCAAGGGCAAGTTCGAAATGAAAGACGAACTGGACCTGTCCGGCATGGAGGTTCAGCTCGACAAGCGGGCCGAATGGAAGCAGATCTTCAACGAGTGCTGGCGACAGATGCGGGACTTCTTCCACGTCCCGAACATGAACGGCGTGGACTGGGCCGCGATGAAGGCACGCTACGAGCAGCTCCTGCCGTACGTGAACCACCGGGCCGATCTGACCTACGTCATCGGCGAGATGATCAGCGAGCTGAACATCGGCCACGCCTACGTCGGCGGCGGCGAGTGCCCGCAGCCCGAGCGAATCCCGATGGGCCTGCTCGGCGCGGAGCTGACCCGCGACCCCCAGACCGGATACTACAAGATCGCGAAGATCCTCCGCGGCGAGAACTGGGTGAAGGCCGAGCGGTCGCCCCTGACCGAAATCGGCGTGGACGCCAACGAAGGCGACTTCATCCTGGCCGTCGATGGCCGCTCGACCGCCGACGTGAAGAACCCCTATGAGCTGCTCGTCAACAAGGCGAATAAGCAGGTGACGCTGAAGCTCAACTCCAAGCCCGAGCTCGAAGGCAGTCACGAGACCATCGTCGTGCCCACCGACAGCGAGGAGAGTCTCTATTATTATCAGTGGGTCCAGGGCAACATCGAGAAAGTCAACAAGGCCACCGACGGCAAGGTCGGCTATCTCCACGTGCCGGACATGAGCACGGCCGGCCTCAACGAGTTTGTCAAGCACTTCTATCCGCAGATCCGCAAGAAGGCCCTGATCATCGACGTGCGGGGCAACGGCGGCGGCAACGTCTCGCCCATGCTGATCGAGCGGCTCCGTCGGGAGATCGCGATGGTCGAGTTCGCCCGCAACACGGCCCCGGCCCCCGACCCGGAGGCGATGATCTACGGCCCGCTCGTGTGCCTGGCGGACGAGTTCTCCGCCTCCGATGGCGACTTGTTCACGTACCAGTTCAAGCACTACAAGCTGGGCAAAGTGATCGGCAAACGGACCTGGGGCGGCGTGGTCGGCATTCGAGGCTCCCTGCCCCTGCTGGACGGCAGCTACATGAACAAGCCCGAGTTCTCGCGGTACGACGCCGACGGCAAGAACTGGATCATCGAGGGCACAGGCGTCGAGCCGGACATCATGGTCGACAACGACCCGGCCCAGGAATACGCCGGCGTCGACCAGCAGCTCGACAAGGCGATCGAGGTGATCCTGGACGAGCTCAAGACCAAAGAAAAGGAAATCCCCCCGCTTCCGCCGTACCCGGTGAAGTAACGCCGAGGACGAATGACTGAGGACGGATGACAGAGGATATAACAGCCCGTGTGTGGGATGGACAACCATCCCACACACGGGCTGCTTGTCCCCGATGACCACTCATCGACCTCCGATGTGGCGTGCCGTAATCGAATAAACGGCCAAACCTACGCATGTCCTCCGTCATTGAACCTGGGCCATCGATTATAACCGATCGCAGGATCATTCGATCTAAAGCGACGAATGAACTCGACCTCTTTCAAATTCACCTCCCGATCCGAAGCAGTCTCCGATTCCCAAAGGATTTCCTTGCGAATCGTGAAGTCACGACGTTGTTCTCTCGTAAAGTCAGCGTTAATCCGTGTGTTGTCCGCGCTACCGAAATAGTTGATGCTATCGGTAAGGTCCTTGCCGATATAGACCTTCCCATTGGGATAGGTGATCTTGTAGACAACTTTCATCTCGCGACGCTCGACATTCCTTTGGTCCGTGGAGTTGCCCCGACGTATCTCTTCTATACGCTATCAGCCATTCTGCACTTGGCGCGGATGAATTCGGGGTCCAGATCCACGCCGCATTCCCATTCGACCGTATCGAATGCGATGCGTACCCGCCTGAACTGCTCGAAATCCTTGATCTGCTTGAACACGCCGAAATCGAGATAGGGCGTCATGTCGAGAACGCCCTTGACGCCGTCCTCAAAGACCACGGCGAGCGAGAAATCCTCGTTGGGCTGGACACTCACAACGGCTTGATACATCCCCGTGTTCCGCTCCTTTGTCAGTTGGCCCACGCAGCGTGCGATCTCAAATGCCTCACCGGCGTCTCATCATACCTTGCAGCCGCCACGTGCCGCAAGCAACGTCATGGAAAAGGGGGAAGACGGGGTGCATGACCGTTTCTGAGACGGGGCGGGCGAATAGGATCGCGGAGCAAGAGGAAGGGACGGACAGATCCGGAGTCCACCGGCTCGCCGCTGCGCGACGGGCCGGCGGGCATTTTTCGCATTGGGCCAGCAGCATGAGAACGATGCTGCGCATCGGCTTATGCACCAATTGAGGTCCCGCGGCTTCTTTGGGGTTCATGCTATTGGCGCAAAGCGAAAAATGCCGGGGGTCTGGGGGCTGGCCCCCAGCGGTCCCGACCGTGGCGGCGTAATGGAAATGCTGCGTCTCCACTGAATCAGCAACCCGTCTTCGGGGTCTTCGCGTTGGCCTGTTCTTGTGAAGCCGTTCTTCTCCAGGACCCGCTGCGAGGCGGGGTTATTCACGGAGGTTTCCGCAATCACTGCATTGATGCCGCCGTGGGCGAAGGCCTCTTCGACCATGCGGGCGACGCCGGCGGAGGCGTAGCCTTTGCCCTCGTGGGCTTCGGCGACGCCGTAGCCGATCTCCACCTGATTCAGAACAGGGGCGCCTTTGAAACAGCCCGAGCCCACGATCAAACCCAGGGACGTGTCGCAGAACAGGCGAGGGGCACACCAGAACCAGTCATGCCCGGCTTGATGTCCGTCCATCGCGCACTTGGCGACCACCTCCGGAATCAGATCGCCGGCGGCGCACGAATACCCGCGACATTCCAACAACGCCGTGCCCGCGAGGATGTCGCTAACCTCGGCCACGGTCGGTTGAATCAACTGCATGTCCTCGTGTCCCATCGTACCCTGCCTTCTCGATGAACTCACGATCCGCCGAGCAGATGATTCTGCACGAACAGGATCGTCGCGTAAAACTGGAAGTCGACGTTCTCTTTCTTGCGGAAGCCGTGGCCTTCGTCCCTGGCCATGAGGTACCAGACCGGCGTGCCGTTCTTGGCCACCCGCTCGACCATCTGTTCGGCCTCGGAACGCGGGACGCGGGGGTCGTTGCCGCCCTGGACAACGAAGAGCGGCTTGGCGATCTTGCCCGCGTTGTTCAAGGGGGCGGTCCGCTCGAAGAACTCCCGCATCGCGGGGTCGCGCTCGTCGCCGTACTCGGCCCGGCGAAGGTCCCGGCGGTAGCTCTCTGTGTTCTTGAGGAACGTGTTGAAGTTCGAGATCCCGACGACGTCGATCGCACAGCGGATGCGGTCGCTGAAATGCGTCGCGCAGGCCAGCGTCATGTAGCCGCCGTAACTGCCGCCCATGATCATGATCCGCGAGGCGTCGAGATTCGGCTGCTTGGCAATCCAGTCGAGCAGAGCGCCGATGTCCTTCACGGCATCTTCGCGTTTGGTCCCGTTGTCGAGCTTGACGAAGCTCTTGCCGTAACCTGTCGAGCCGCGGACGTTGGGCAGGAGCAAAGCGACGCCGAGCTCGTTCAGGACGTAGTTGTAGCGGCCTGCGAACCCCGGCCGGGACTGCCCTTCCGGCCCGCCGTGAATGTCGACGATCACCGGTCGTTTGCCTGAGAAACGGGCCGGCGGCTCATAGAGAAATCCCGTGATCTCGCGGCCGTCGAAAGTGGGCCAGCTCACGAGCCTGGGCTCTGCCAGTTCCGTCGCGACGAGCCCGCCCAATTCGCTTTCCGTCCAGCGGGACAGTTCGCCCGTCTCCGTGTCGATGGAGTAGACGTCCGACGGCGACCGGGCCGAGCGGATCGTGAAGGCTAAGTCCCGCCCCTTGGGATGCCACTTGAGATCGCCTCCGATGCCCGTCGGCACCGCCTCGATGCGCGTCAGTTTATGGCCGGCGACATCGAACAGATACAGCCGCGAAATGCCGGCTTCGTTCGTCGCGAAAGCGATCGTCCGACCGTCCGGCGACAAGTCCAGCCCCTCGACGTCCCACGGGATCGAGTCCACAAGCACCGAGATCCGCTTCGTCGCAAGGTCCATGTGCGACAGCCGCTGGAATTCGGCGTCTTTGTCTGTCGTCAAGTAGAGGCCCGCCCCATCTTTGCTGAATTGGGCGCTTCGGTAGGAAACCGGTTCCGAGCCGGGCTCGGTGAGCAACGACTTCTCGCCGCTCTCGAGATCGAGAAGCCACAGACGGCTCTCGTTGACCGAGGTGTATTCACCGATCAGCAACTGCCGGTCATCGGGCGACCAGTCGAGGACGGACCAGCCGCCCCCGCTGACCTCCAGGACGAGGTGATCGCTCTTCGGATCGAGAGGGTCCATGACGTAGATGTCGCGGTCGGCCCCGTTGCGACGGGTCGAGCCGTAGGCGATCCTGTCGCCGCGGGTGCTCCACTCGATGCCGTCGTTCTGCGAGCGGCCCCCGTCGGTGAGGAGCGTGATCCGGCCGTCCGACACATCATAGCGGTAGATCTGGTCGAATTCGTTTCCGCCGATATCCTTGGGGAACAGGAAGTACCGGCCCGTCCTCGGTTCGTACGTGGCGTAGTCGATCGGCTCGTCGAAGAACGTGAGCTGAGTCCTCGCCCCGCCGGGCTGCCGCACACGATGGATCTGGGTCGTGTTGGCGAACCGCGTGGAGATCAGGATCGACCGCTCCGTCGGATGCCAATCGCAGAAAGACGCCGAGCGGGATTCCGTGTACCGACGGACCTCGTCGGCCAAGGAGCCCGGGATCGGAGGCAATCCCTGAACCACCAGGTTCTCCCCCGGCTTGATCGTCTCGCCCTGCCCTGCCTGACCAGGCAATGTCCCCGACCCGATGACGATCAGCCACGCCGCCAGCCCCAACGCATTTCGCTTGTCCATAGTTCATCCCGCCATGAAACCGCTTTGAACGCACGTCACAATGGGCACTGTTGTAGGGGATTTCCCGCGTCTTGCCAACTGGAAAGCGTCCCGGCGTCACCGCCGGATCTGGAGGATGCTGGGTCCGGCGATCTTGGTTTCGACCTTGTGGGTCTTGAGGTCCACAATGATCGCGTCGACGAGGGCGCCGTTCAAATAGCACGGCCGCAGGTCGTCGCCCTGGATTCTGATGAGGGACGTGGCCCGGTTGTAGACCATCTCCGAGCCGATGAAGTTGAGACGATCGGCTTCGCTGTCGTACTCGATGCCCTGGGAGGCGACGAACGAGAGCAGATCGAGCTTGTTCTTGGCGACCGCCTGCATCGTCGCCTCGACGTGGCCGGCGACGACCTGCGTCTGCAGGCCGTACTGGCCGTCGACCATCGGGAAGTAGTCGAGCACGAGCTGCTGCAGGTCGTCCTCGGCGACAATCCGGTTCGTCGTCGACCAGTACTTCAGCGTATCCCAGTTGCTCAGGCGGGCATAGCACGGCTTGACGACCGCATTGGGATCGTTCTTGCCCTGGATCGTCGCGGCGTTGTGAAGCCAGATGACGCCGGGGCCGACCGCCGTCAGCTCCGAGGGATTCCCGTTGAGTCGCAGCTCGCGGGCATCCAGAGCCCCCCAGCCCAGGACCTTGTCGGCGGCCCGGCGCCACACCCTCACGCTCACGGGGGGCATCGCACACGGATCGATCGCCGCGGAAGCCCCCGCGCCGGCGTCGGCCACGAGTTTGCGGAGATCGACTTTGACATCGTCGGGCGAGTTGGAGTCCACCGACAGATCCAGAGTCAGACGGGGAGCCGACAGGCGATGTTCGTCGACGAAGTTGGGCTCGTAGCGGAACAGGGTCGCCGTGGAGCCCCCTTCCAGAATGATTCGTTTCGCCTCCGCCAGGTATCGGACCGCCCCCTGCGCCGCCACGGCGATGGGCATGGGCTTCTCGGCGGGTCCGCGGCCGGCGCTGTTGGGATCGAGCAGGAACTTCATGGCCACCGGCCCCGCCATGGCCGTGTCGGTCGTCAGGAAGTCGAAGTCGATGCGTCGCGCGACGACCTGCTGGCGGTCGGAGGAGTCGAACTCGTCGGCGGGCGGTCCCGCGGACTCGCTCTGGGGCGTGCGAAGGATAGAGGCGTTGGCCAATCCCGGCGAGCCGCCGAGCAGCGAGATGTCGGCGCCGCCGTCGCAGGTGACCACGATGTCGTACAACTCGTCCGGAATGGAACTCAGGGCCGGGTACGACGAAGCGGCTGTATTGAGGGCGTTGGGAGCCGGCAGCGGAGCGGCCCGCTCGCCGTTCGGATCGGCGGCGGCCGGCTTGGCCTTTGAAGCCGCATCGTCCCGGCGGGCCCATTGAATGCCATTGATGGACAGCGCGTCCCTTGCGATGGCTATGCCGTCGGGACTGTGCAGCCGGACGTTTCGGCGAAAGACGCACTGGTAGACGTCTGGCGGCGCAACGCTCGAGGCCGTCGGGGTCGGCGTCTTGACAACGGCCGCGCCAGCGGTGTTCGCGCTCTCCGCGGCCGCCATTTCCTTCTTGTCCTTGTCCGAGGGACTTGTCTTCTTCGGGGCCATGGCCCTGACCTCGCTGCTCCGGATGCGGAGGCTGGCGAGGTCGAAGACGCGGAACAGTTCCAGACGGCTGCGATTCGCGTCGTAGATCAGTTCCATGCCGGTGCCGGTCAGGCGCATGGCGCGGGAGAGGAATCGGACGGGCCCCGCGGAGGAGAACATCGACTTCTCGGCCAGGAAGCCTACGTCGTCCAGGTGGATGAAACACTCCCACGGATCGTTCGGGTCGGTCGGAAGGACGTGGATCACCACGTTTCCTTTGAACGTCGCGTCGGTGGGCATCGGTCGGCCGAACGCTTCGACGAACTGGACCTTGCCGGTATCGGCCGTCACGCGGCAGATGAACCGGTTCAGGTACATCCACATGTAGGGCTTGGTGATTTCCCACTGACTGCCCTGCTCGTGGAGAAGCTCATCGAAGCCGAACTTCCTGTCGATCTGGTTGAGATCGTTCCGATGCAGGAACTCGGTCTGACGGACGGGCCCCACTGTCACGCCGGCGATCTTGCCGGGCTGTTGCCCTGCGTCGGAGATGTTGACTTCGGCCACGGGCGTGGGCATCGGCCGGACCTCTTTGGCCACGATTCGCGGCGTGCTATTGAACCGCAGATACAGCGCAAAGGCGCCTGCCACCACGATCAGTGCGGCCAAGCCGACAACGATTTTGCGTAGGTTCAACCCCATCCTGTGCGTCGCCTGCGATTACGTCAGGTATCGTTCCATCAGGCTCGCCCAGCGATCCGAGCCCTTGAGAATGTACTCGATCACCTCGCGGACCGCCCCTTCCCCGCCCCGGCGGGTCGTCACGTAGTCCGCGTGCTCCTTGAGTTCGTCCACCGCGTTCGCCACGGCCACTCCGAACCCGACGTGGCGGACGATCGGCAAATCCATCAGATCGTCGCCCACGTAGGCCGCCTGCCCGGGCGTCAACCCCAATTCCGCAAGGAGCTGCGTCAGGGCCGGCAGCTTGAACTTGGCGTCCTGGAGCACATACTGAATCTCCAGCTCCTGGGCCCGCCGGGTGGTCGCCGGGGAAGCCCGCCCGCTGAGCAAAGCCACCTTCAGTCCGGCCCGCTGCCACATGCGGATGCCGTGGCCGTCGAGAATGCTGAAGCCCTTGCTCTCGCCGCCGTCGCTGTGAATGAACACCCGGCCGTCGGTGAGAACGCCGTCGACGTCGAGCACCAGCAGCTCGATTGCCTTGAGATCGGGTTTGGCTTTAGGGTTCATATCCGCCCATTCTATCATGTCGACGGGATTCGTGCTCGGTCGTTACCGGCCCCCGACGCTTTTCGGCTGATCGTGAGACGATCGGCAAGTCGCCACCCGCCGCTGCCGCCCGAAATCGAAAGCCGTCGCCGGAGTTATCCGACCACCTTGATCATGACGATGTCCTGCACGTCGATCATGCCGACGGGCCGGTCGTCGCCGTCCACGACGGGCAACTCGTCGATCCGGTACTTGTGAAAGATCGCCGTGGCCTCGGCGGCGAGGGCGTCGGCCCGGATCCGCTTGCAGCCGGGGGTCATGACTTCGCCGACCTTGAGGTCGAAGGCCGCGGTCCCTTGTTTCGTCAGGAGCCTGCGAAGGTCGGCGTCCGTGAGGATCCCGGCCAGCCGGCCGCCGGCGTCGACGGCCATCACCGCCCCGTGGCGTTTCACGTCGTTGGTCTTCTCCAGCATGGCGCGAACGGAGTCCCCGACGCTCACGATGGGCAGCCGCTCGCCCGGCCGGAACATCATCGACTGCTCGACCGTCATCAGCTTGGTGCCGAGCGACCCGCCCGGATGGAACCGGACGTAGTCTTCGACGCTGAAATTGCGAGCCTTCATCACCGTGAACGCCAGGGCGTCGCCGATCGTCAGCATGCAAGTGGTCGAGACGCTCGGAGCCACGCCCAGCGGGCAGGCCTCGTTCACCTTGCCCATGCACAGGACGACGTCGCTGTGCCGGCCTAGAGTCGAATCCTCGTCGCTGGTGAGGGAGATCAAAGGGATCTGGAGCTGCTTGACCAAGTTGATCAGGCGGATGATCTCGTCGGTTTCGCCGCCGTAGCTGAGGATCATCGCGATGTCCTCGCGGCGGAGGCGGCCCAGGTCCCCGTGCACCGCCTCGGCCGGATGCAGGAAGTGGCTGGGCGTGCCGGTCGAAGCCAGCGTCGCACTGATCTTGCGGCCGATGATGCCGGCCTTGCCGATGCCGCTGACGATGCACGAGCCGGTGCAATCGTAGATCATCCGGGCGGCCCGAACGAACTGGCCGTTGACAATCGGCGTCATCGACGCAATCGCGTCGGCCTCGGCGAGGATCACCCGCCGGGCGTAATCCAAATCGAATTCCACAGTCGTCGGCCTCCCTGCCGGTCTACAGCTTCACTTCTCCGCCGCGGTCGTTGAGACACAACAGCGTCCGCTGCTCGCCGACATAGTCGGGAGAAGAATGGACAATGATTCGTTTCTCGGTCGACGCCTCGATCTGGGCGATCGCCGCTCTTTTTTCGTTCTGAAGGAACTCCCCCACTTCCTTCGGGACGGTCAGCTCGATCCGGCGGATGTGCTCCTT
>JBDKUU010000668.1:0-2737 GCA_039679525.1 Phycisphaerales bacterium
CGGTGGCGTATTCCTCCACCCAGAAATTGCTGACTTGCCCCGCAATCACATAGTCCGCGTTCTTGGACTCCGCCAGCGTGAATCCTGCCTTGACCAGGGCGTCGCGAATCGCGCCGGTCACCATTTGCTCCGGCGATACCCCGGCCAAGAGGGTCGTGCGTGCGTTGAAGACCCCGGTCTTGGCTTCTCCGATGGCGAGTTCTCCTCGTTTCGTGTCTCGCGCGGATTTGAACCCCTCCACGTATACCTTCAATTCCCTGCGGGCGGCACGCGGATCTTTCTGGATGGCGAGATTCGGGGCGAGGGGATCGACGGTCATGGCGGACGATCCGCAGCCCGCAGCCAACGACGCGACGCACAGACATGCAATGCAGACGGAAATGGACGGCGTTCTCATGGTATTGTCTCCGCAAAGAACCGATTTGTGCCGGGTTCGCCGCTATGGCCGAACCAATACATCCTGATCGAGAGCCAGACGGACATCCTTGCACGCGTTGTCGCTCAGTCTCTGGATCCGAATTACGGCGGCCGACACGTGACGTGCGTCGTTCTCCGGTACATCGAAGAACACAACGCCTTGGCCGGATGCTCCGCCATTGATCAGCATGGGTTTGAAGTGCTTTTCATGGTAGTCTTCTTCGAGCGTGCGGTTCACGTTGGCGGCATGGCCCGCCGCGGCGTACCACGCCGGTACGCCGAAAGCGAGCATCCAACCGACAACCTCCGCATCAGAGCGCAACCCGCGGTGAATCGCTTCCCCGAGAGCCAGAGTGCACCAGTGTTCGTTCGGATCGACAGCAAGATAGGAGTTCTCCAGGTCCATCTTGATCGGGCTGCTGCTCGTATTGACCACCTTGACCAGAGCCGGCATCATCTTGCTCTTGGCAGGGTCAATTCCCAAGTACGACTTGGCCATTTCCTTGTCAAAGAGGGGAACCAAGCGGACTTCGACAGACTCATCGGTGGCAATGACTTCGTTCGAGCTCGTGCCGTCCGACATGCCCGGGATGGGCTCGGGATTCCTGGCTGGCTTGTAGGAAGAGCATCCTGCAACGGCCAACAGGACTCCCAACGCCACCTCGCGCCACATTGGGAGGGGGTGCTGCAAAGCTGTCATACGTTTCATTTGACTGTCCTCTCGCTCAGGAGTCGTCTCTCGCAACGGTATTGTTCACGTCTGCCTGTCATTGCCGGCGGGAACGTATCATCAACTGACTATTGGAGGAACGTCCAACCGAGCTGCGACTATACCATGGGATGTCACGGTGGGGCAAATGGAAAGTGATCTACGATCGTTATTTCTTCGCCGCCCTGTCGGTGGCGACAAGGGAACATGTCACGCCATCGGCAACTGCGATTGTGGGAGGGGCCGATGGGATCTCTCTCCACGGGGTCTTCAGCGGAGACTTTTTGTCAGTCGAATTCCGGTCGCAAGCGAGGAAGTTCCCCATTCGGATTTGCGATTTACCATTTACTATTGACGATCTGAGGGGCCGTGGCGACGGATTCGACATGCGCCTCGCTGTTCAAATCGAAAATTGTAAATCGTCAATCGTCGATTACAGGGGGTTCTCATGGCACAGACATCTGCCGCCACGATCGAGCCGGCGGTTCACCCGGAGCCTTTGTCGCAGGAAGAACTGGAACTGATGGACGCCTACTGGCGGGCGGCGAACTACCTGTCCGTCGGCCAGATCTATCTCTACGACAACCCGCTGCTGAAGGAGCCGCTGAGTCTGGAGCACATCAAGCCCCGGCTGCTGGGGCATTGGGGCACCACGCCGGGCCTGAACTTCATCTACGTCCACCTCAACCGGATCATCAAGGCCCACGACCTGAGCATGATCTTCATCTGCGGCCCCGGGCACGGCGGCCCGGCGATGGTGGCCAACACGTACCTCGAAGGCACCTACAGCGAGCTGTTCACGAACATCTCGGAGGACGAGGGCGGCATGCAGAGGCTGTTCAAGCAGTTCTCGTTTCCCGGCGGAATCCCGAGCCACGCGGCCCCGCAGGTGCCCGGCTCGACGCACGAAGGAGGCGAACTGGGCTACTCGCTCTCCCACGCGTACGGCGCGGCGTTCGACAATCCGGACCTGATCGTCGCGTGCGTGATCGGCGACGGGGAGGCGGAGACGGGACCTCTGGCGACCTCGTGGCATTCGAACAAATTCCTCAACCCTGCCCGCGACGGGGCGGTGTTGCCGATCCTGCACCTCAACGGCTGGAAGATCGCCAACCCGACGGTCCTGGCGCGGATCAGCCACGAGGAACTGGAGGACCTGATGCGGGGCTACGGCTACCATCCGTACTTCGTGGAAGGCGCCGAGCCGGCCGCGATGCACCAGATGATGGCCGAGACGCTCGATCGCGTGATCGCGGAGATCCTGGAGATACAAGAGACCGCGAGGGCGGAGGACGGAGGACGGAGGCCGCGGTGGCCGATGATCGTCTTGCGGAGCCCCAAGGGTTGGACCGGCCCGCAGAAGGTGGACGGCGTGCCCGTCGAGGGGACGTGGCGCGCGCACCAGGTGCCGTTGGCGGAACTGGCGAAGAAACCCGAACACATCCGCCAGCTCGAGCAGTGGATGAAGAGCTATCGGCCGGAGGAGCTGTTCGACGAGAACGGCGCGCTGATCCCGGAATTGAAGGAACTGGCGCCGAAGGGGATTCGCCGGATGGGCGCCAATCCGCACGCCAATGGCGGACTGCTGCTCAAGGACCTGCGGATGCCGGA
>JBDKUU010000669.1:0-1950 GCA_039679525.1 Phycisphaerales bacterium
GGTCAATCAGTCGCTCGTCGCGATCGGCTCCGGAGGAGTCTGGGGAAAGGGGCTCGGGCAGGGCACCTGCAAGTACGGCCATGTGCCCGAGGACACGACCGACTTCATCTTCTCGATCGTGGGCGAGGAACTGGGACTCGTCGGGACGATCGGGATCATCGCGCTGTTCATTCTCTTTGTCTTCCTCGGCATGATGGTGGTCATGCGATGCCGGGACCGATTCGGACGCATGCTGGCGGCCGGGATCGTTCTGGCCATCGGGATCCAGGCTGCCATCAATATCGCGGTCGTCACGGACGTGGGGCCCACCAAAGGCATCCCTCTGCCGTTTGTCAGCTCCGGCGGAACCAGCATGTTGATCTCCGCCGCGGCGGTCGGCGTGCTCCTGAATATCGCTGCCCATAGCTCTTCTGATGATATGTCCATAAGTCCTGATTAAACCAGAGCTTATGAGCTATCTGGGGCGACAGTTCTCCTCTTGTCGCCCATTCTCGCGTGCTTTTTCGAGAGCATTTTGCTATAATGCACGACGTGTGGGTCTGTGCCCGCGCGCCGAGTGGGGGCATGGGGGTGGCCGGCCGCCTTTTCGAAAGGGTGATGCGATTAGACTGGGGCGTTCCACCGTGGTTCTGTTCCTGGCGATGGCCGTCGTTGCGTCCGTAACGGCGGGTCCCGCCGGCGGCGGGCGGTTCGTCCCTGACGAAATCATCGTGAAGTTCCGCGGCCCGTCCACGGGCGTCGACTCTCCCATCTCCGCCTTGTCTCAAGCGGACGATACGTCCGTTTCCACGAGGGGGGTGCGGGTCCTCGAGGGCCGCGTTCGCGTCCGGGAGTTGAGCCCTCTCGTGCGGGGCCGTGAACTTGGCCGGTCCTCGCAAGGGACGGCGGACGCAAACGACCGGCGTCTGGCGAACCGGCATAGACGCATGCTTCGTCGTCAGGACCGCCTGGGCGAGTCGCACGCGTCGCCGGGTTTCGAGAGGATCTATCGCATCAAGCTGGACCCGGACGCCGACGTCAGTCCCGAAGAAATCCTGGCTGCCTGGCGAGACCGGGCCGACGTCGAGTACGCGGAGTTCAACCCGATTGTCTCGATCTGCGCCACGCCGGACGATCCGTCGTACGGCCGGCAATGGTCTCTCGCGAAGATTCATGCCCCGGAGGCCTGGGACGTTTGCCAGGGGACCAACGAGGTCGTGGTCGCGATCATCGACACCGGCGTGGACTACAATCACCGCGACCTCCAGGGCAATCTGTGGGTCAATGAAGCGGAGCTCAAGGGCGTCCCGGGCGTCGACGACGACAATAATGGCTATGTGGACGACGTTCACGGCTACAACTTTGCGTACAACAACAGCGATCCGATGGACGACCACGGGCACGGCACGCACGTCGCGGGCACCGTCGCGGCGGCGGGTGACAACGGCTTGGACGTCGTCGGGATCTGCTGGAACGCCCGCATCATGCCCATCAAGATCCTCGGCGCCGAGGGCGACGGCACTGCGGCCGACGCGGTGCCCGCGATCTATTACGCCGTGGCGAACGGGGCCGACATCATCTCCGGCAGTTGGGGCGGGCCCGACAGCTCCGATGCTCTGCAAGAGGCGGTCGCCTACGCGCAGCGCCAGGGCGTGATCGTCGTGGCGGCCGCGGGCAACGAGAACTCAAGCACGCCGTACTATCCGGCCGCCTACCACGACGTTCTCGCGGTGGCTGCGACGGATTCCAGCGACCACCGATGGTATCTCTCGAATTATGGCGATTGGGTGGACCTCGCAGCACCGGGACGCGAAATCGTGTCGCTCGGCAGGAGCACGGCCGGGACCACCGGCGGGTCGCTCATCAGCACGAAATCCGGGACGTCGATGGCCGCGCCCCATGTGTCGGGCGCCTGTGCTCTGTTGCTCTCGGCGAACCCATTGCTGACGAGCGAGGAGATGCTGACGATTC
>JBDKUU010000670.1:0-1768 GCA_039679525.1 Phycisphaerales bacterium
TAGTGAAGTACGCCAAACTCGGGCTGCCCCTGCTGGTCACCGGTCGATTGGCCGTCCTGTCCGGTGACGATCAGCACCCGGGCCGGCTCTACATCTACGCCGAGCAGATCGGCTTCACGTCGGTTTCTGCCTGCATTTCTCAGTAAACCGACACCCCAAAATGTCCCAACTTAACACAAAACAAGAGAAGGCGATTGAGGCGTTGCTTGAGTACCCGACTCTCAGCGCAGCAGCCATCGCGGCCGGCGTTGATCGGAAGACCATTCGCCGCTGGATGGGGCTGCCAGAGTTTCGTAGACGCCTGCGTGAGAGCCGGGACCTCGTGTACGAGCACGCGATGGCGAGACTCACAAGCCAAGCAAACAATGCCGTCACGGTCCTGAGTGCCGCGATGTTGGCCCAGCCCTTGAAGGGTAAGGAAGTCACTCCCTTGCAAGCCAAGGCCGCGGCCAAACTGCTGTCTCTGGCCAAGACGGTCCGTCTCGAAGACGTTGACGAACTGCACGCCAGATTATCAGAGTTGCTGGAGCGATACGACAAACGATGAATCTGAAACGATTGTTGCACGATATCCGCCGATTCGAACGAGTAGTCGCCCGGCAAGAGCTTGCCGACTTGACCGATGGGATTGCCGCCGGAGGCCGGCCCCTGGGCGGACTGGTTGACCTGTATCTCCGGCTGACTGAAGCCCAAGGCCGATTCATGGATTCCACCATCGGCGGCGACGGCTACGACCAGACGCTATTGGCCTATCGGCAGGCCCTAGCCGCGTATCAGAGCCTCTTGCCGTCTGTGCCGGGCCGAATGGACCCCGCCAAGCGATGGTATCCCCTGCGCCGTCACGATGGGCAGCGGGCTCTATGGGAATCGCCGGCACGGTTCCGGATTGGGGCCTGTGGCCGAAGATCGGGGAAGAGCGAATTGGCCAAACGCAAAGGCGTGTCGAAGGCCCTTGCTATCCAGAAGTTTCCCGACAGTCACGTTGTCTTTGCCGCCCCGACGTACACCCAGGCGAAGCGCATCTACTGGCAGGACATCAAGCGGCTTATCCCGCGCCATGCCCTGGCCGGCGGGAGCACGCGGGCGATATCCGAATCCGAACTGACGATCCGTCTTGTGAGCGGTGCCGAGATCATCGTCGCCGGCCTGGACAAACCCGAGCGAATCGAGGGCATCCCGATTGACTGGATCTGCGTCGATGAGGTCGCGAACTGTGGGCCGAGCGTGTGGCCGGAGCATATCCGCCCGGCCCTGTCCGAACGCGGCGGCGAAGCGTGGTTGATCGGCGTACCCGAAGGCCGCAATCACTACTACCGCCTTGCCGAGCAGGCGCAGGAACAGCAAAAGGACCATCCGGACCTGTGGTCCTTTCATTGCTGGCCGTCCAGTGACATTCTGCCGCCGCAAGAGATCGAGATCGCCAAGGCCGAACTGGACGAACGAACCTACAAACAGGAGTATGAGGCCAGCTTCGAGACGGCTTCCGGCCGAGTCTACTACCCGTTCGACAGGGCGATTCATGCGAGGCATCCCATTCCCTACAACCCCGAGTTGCCGCTGCTGATCGGCATGGACTTCAACGTTTCGCCCGGAACGGCGGTCATCTGCCAGGAGATTCCCCCCGGCGTGGTCTGTGACCCGAACGTCAGTTACCCTTGCACCGGGGTCATCGATGAAGTCTGGATTCCCGACAATTCGAACACCCGGCGCGTGTGCGATTACATCATCCAGAGCTACGGCGACCATCCCGGCATCGTCACCTGCTTCG
>JBDKUU010000671.1:0-4423 GCA_039679525.1 Phycisphaerales bacterium
ACTGTCACGGCGATGCTCCGCCAGCGTAGCCGCCGACACGATCGGCACGTGCGAATCGACCATGTGAATCTCAGAAAGGAGTCCTTTGAGAAGGGCCGCTTCGGACTGCCCGTCGGCGATGCGCACGTGAATGTACTTCGGAAGTCGGTCGATCTCCATGGGCAGATAGATCTGCGGGAAGTTGCCCTCGTTCGTCACGCCGGTCCACACGTTCGGCACGATCCCGATCACCCGGTACGGGTCCGACATGGACGATAATGAACGGGAGCCATGACGGATGAGACAGCCAAGAGCGTTTCCGTCCGGCCGGAGCTTGCGGGCGAATCCTTCATTGATGACGACGACTTTCTCCGCGTCCGGAGCGCTGTCGAGGCGGTTGAACGCCCGTCCCTGCAACAAGGGAATCCCCATGGATTCGAAGAACTCGCCTCCGATCGCGTGCGAGACATATCCCAAAGACACCTTCTGCCGTCGCGGCGTTTCGCTTTCCTGATCCTCCGTTCCCGGCACGTATTCCGTGGCAGTCTCGCCATAGTCGCCTCCCTCCTCGAACGGGAACGACGTGGATACGGCCACGGCCTGAACGCCCGGCATGGACCGGAACCGATCGGTCAGAGTCTCATAGAGCTGAAGGCCGCGGGCCCGGTCGTAGCCGCCCGCCAGAGGATCGATCTCGATCAGCACCTTGCCGTCGAGAGTGAAACCCGGATCGACCTTCGCCGCGTGCAGCGCGCTGCGGGTGAACAGGACCGCCCCCATCACAAGCACCACAGATAAGGCAATCTGCCCGACTACGGAGAGACCGCGAGGAAGGAATCGCCGGCGTCCCCCGGTTAAATGAGATGCCTTGTTGGTCGATTCCCGGATATCGGCGGTGATGTCCCGCTTCGACAGGCGAATCGCGGGTTTGAGGCCGAACAATACGGTCGCGATCACGCAGAACCCCAGCGTGGCTCCAAGAACACGACCGTCCAGGCCCATCTTCAACGAGCCGGCCAGATCGACGCCCAACTGCGGGACATCCAGGCACGCGTTCACAATCCGGGTCCCCCAAAAAGCGAGGACCAATCCCAAAGCCCCTCCGAGCATCGCCAGAAGAAGCGACTCGATCAGCAGTTGCCGCAGAATTCGCAATCGACCTCCCCCGACCGCCATTCGGATGGCGATTTCCCGATGCCGCCCCGCCCCCTGGACGATCATCATGTTGGCGAGGTTCAGACAGGCGATCAGCAGAACGACGGCAGACACGCCCATGAGGAACGCGCTGGTGATCGAGAGTGTCTTTGTCTCGTTCTCCGCGCTGTCGACACCCATTCTCGACAGCGGTTGCAGAACGAACGTCGATTTCTCCCGGAAGTTTCGAGGATACTTCTCCCTCAGACGAGGAATCAGCGACTGCAGTTGCGCTTCGGCCGCCACCGCGTCCAGACCAGGCTTGAGTCTCCCGACCATCGACAGGAAGGGATAATTCCAATCCTCGGGTTTCATCGCAGCCGGCTTTTCCTTCCCCGGCAGGCCGGCCAAGCCGTAGACGCCCAGAGGCAGCCACAAATCCGGCGCAAAGACCGCAGTGCCGGTGAACCCTTTGGGCGCGACGCCGACGATTCTGAAGAACGTGCCGTTGATCGCGACCTGTGTGTCCACGACGTTCGGATCGGCTCCCTGCCGCTCCCACATGCGATAGCCCAAGACGGCCACCGGCTCCGCCCCATCACGTTCTTCCTCGGGCAGAAAGTCCCGTCCACAGGCCGGGGCGGCGTCCAGCAGCGAGAAATAGTTGGCCGAGACGAACATCGGGCTCACCAGCCGTGTGACGTTTCCCTGCACCAGGGTGACCGGAGTACCGACGGCAGTCTGAGCCATCAGACCCGCAAACACGGGGTTGTCGTCTCGCATGTCGACATACAGAGCGTACGGGCACACCCGATCGCTGATGTCGCAACCCACCAGCCGATCTGCGTCTCTCACCATCACCGGCCGCAGGAGCAGCACATTGACCATGCTGAACATGATTGTGTTGGCTCCGATGCCGACGGCCAGCGTGATCAAGGCGATCGCCGTAAACCCCGGCGATTTCCGGAGCATTCGCATCCCGTACCGTACATCCTGCCATAGAGCTCCCATCCGCATACTCTCCTTCACTCGCAAATCTATCTCAGCTTGACCGAGCCGAACTCCGTCCGCAGAGTCACTCTGCCCTTGCCCTCGCCGGTGGTGGCCACCTTGCGATCGTGGGTCCACTGGCTATTGCTGACGATCGGGATCTTCGCCCCCGTCGAGCCGAAGTCGGTCCCGATGTCGAAACTGCCGTCGAACGCCTCCGGGGCTCTGAACCGGATCTTGCCATATTCGGTCTGAACGTCGGCAACCAGATCGGCCGGGCTGGCGTCTTCGCATGTGACGTAGATCGCGCCGAACTCCGTTCTGGCCGTAATGCTGCCGGAGACGATCTTGTCGCAGGTGATCGCGCCGAACTGGGTGGAGACCCGAATGTCGCCTTCGATCCCGTCGACCTTGATCCGGCCGAACTCCGTCTCGCAATCCACGTTGGCCTTCGTAGGGACCACGATGCGAAGGTCCACGCCCGCGGAACGATTCTCCTTCAACTCCGGCCTAATCACCTTGACCAGCAACACCCCGTCATTGGGCTCAGCCACAATCTGGACCTGCTCGCCGATTTCCTCGGCCTCCCGCTTGGTCGGCGCGTGAACGTACACTCTGCCCTCGATCTGGCATCCTTCGTCGCTGCCGCCCGTGATGAAGATCGGACCGAAGTCGTTGCGCACCCTGAGCGTCGATCCGGGCGCAAAGTCGCGTTCGAGGGAGTCCGTCCTCTTTTCTTTCGCCGTGCACTTGGCCAGCGACATGGCCGAGCCGTAACAGCCGCTCAGGCCGACCTGTCCGCCAACCAACGCAAGCAACCCCAATCCCTTGACCACCATTCTCATGTACTCCCCTTTCTCGAAAGCAGGTTCCCGTCGCCGACGCAGTCCGGCACAATCCCCTACTCATATCTCAGCGCGACCATGGGGTCAACCTTCGCCGCCCGCCGGGCGGGCAGATAGCACGCCGCCATCGCCACGCCGCCCAACAGCAGCGATACCGATGCGAACGTCGCCAAGTCGGTCGGGGTGACGGCGTATAGGAGACTGCCGACGATTCGCGTCGTCGCCAATGCCCCCGCCAAGCCGACGGCCAGGCCGACCACCGTGTATTTCGCTCCCTCTCGCAGGAGCGTCCTGAACACGTCGGCGCCGCACGCGCCGAGAGCCAGACGAATGCCGATCTCGTGGGTGCGCTGGCTGGCGAGGTACGCCATCACGCCGTAGACCCCGACCGCCGCCAGGCCCAGAGCGACCGCCGCAAAGACCCCGAGCAGGACCATCCGGCATCGCTGCGGCGCCACCGATCTGGCGAGCCGGTCCTGCATGGTCGCGACATCGTAGACGGGTTGATTCCGATCCACGTTGGCCACCACGCGGCGCACCGCCCCGGCCAGCGTCGAGAGATCCGAATCCGCACGCACGACAAGAGCGAAGCTCGGCCAGGGGGACTGGACGAACGGCAGATACACCTCGGGCGAACAACTCTCGGCCAAGCCGAGATGACGGACGTCGCCGACGACCCCTACGATGGATTTCCAGCCGGAGACGCCTGCGCCCATGATCCGCTTGCCCACAGGGTCTTCGCCGGGAAAAAACTGGCGGGAGAAGCTCTCGTTGACGATGGCCACAGGCTGCGACGTCGGCGTCTCGGCTTCGTTGAAGAAACGACCGGCGATCAGTTCGATGCCCATCGCGCGGAAGTAGTCGGAGCTGACGGCTCCGATCGGAACGCTGACGGACTGGCCGGGGACCGCCTCGGCCCGCCCCTCGATCGGAACTCGCGACCGCATGGAGAAACCGGTCAAAGGCAGTTGAGTGGTGACGCCGGTGGATTGCACACCGGGGAGCGACCGGATTTCCTCCTCGACCCGGCGCACGAACTCGACGCTCTGTCCCGCCTGACGGTACACGTTCATGGGCAGGCGAAGCTGCAACGTCAGAACCTGGTCCGGACGAAAGCCGGGATCAATCACGGCCAAGGCCGCGAAACTGCGAATCAACAGCCCTGCGTTCACAAAGAGCACCAGGGCCAAGGCGACTTCACCCGCCAGCAGCAGACCCCGAAGACCCCGGCGACGCCGGCCGCCCGTCATCGAGCGTCCGCCCTCCTGGAGAGCCTCGTTCGGTTCGAGTCCCGTCCCCATGAAGGCCGGAGCCAGGCCGAAGAGCAGCACAGCGACTGCCGCCGCGACGACGGTGAAGCCCAACACGGGGAGGTTCAAGCCCGCCCGGTCCTGGAACGGGATCGCCTGGCCCCCGACGACGTGGATCATACGAAGAGCAATGGCCGCCAAGGATAAACCTGCCAGAGCGCCCAG
>JBDKUU010000672.1:0-17136 GCA_039679525.1 Phycisphaerales bacterium
CCAGATCTTATCGACGTTATAGTCGAGGTAGACGCCGTTGATCGAACCCTGGTGGCGGTTTATGCAGAAGCGGTTCATGGCCTCGTCATCGCCCGGATACCTGCCGTCTCGGCCGTCCAGAGTGGGCGGCGGGTCTGTGTTGTCCGGCCAGCCACACCAGAACCAACAATCCAGGAATAAAGGAATCTGGGCCGCGCCCTTGACATTGGGGGTTCTCCAGAAGAACTTGCCGGGCTTGGCATAGAGGGGATCTTCGGCCGGCTGATAGACCCAGCCGTTGATGCCGTAGCTGCCCCAGGTGCCCACGGGACGTCCGCCGCTGGCGGCCACGATCCCCCAGGCGGTTTCCGCGTCGCCGCCCAGCGTCAGCGTGTCGGTCGCGCCTTCGGGAGCGGCGATTCTTGACGCCATCGGGCAGGTGCGGAATTCGCCGCTCTTGTAGTAGTAGCTGTACAGCACGTCGATCCAGCGTCCGTCCTTGGCGCCGCGTCGGGGGAACATGCCGCGGTTGTCGTCGGTGTACATCGCCCAGATCGCGCCCCATTGCTTGAGGTTCGATTGGCAGACCACACCGCGGGCCTGTTTGCGGACCCTTTGCAGCGACGGCATGAGGATCGCCATGAGCACCGCGATGATGGCGATCACGACCAGCAGTTCGATCAGCGTAAAAGCTCTCTGTTTTCGCATTTCCCTTCCTCTTTCAGCCGTTGCGTCGTCTTTTCGCGCGTGTGACATTGTCCTCGTACGGTGATCAACTGTTGCCGCCTTTGAATCGCATCTTGCCCGGGTAGTGCAGGTCGAGCCAGTCCACGTCCACATTCACCGGGTTGAAAGGCGTTTCCTTGCCGTAGCCTTTCGCCGCGGCCTCGTCGCGGTTCATGCAATAGACGATGGTCCGCTTGTCGTCCCATTTCTTTCGTTCGGCGTGGCCGTCCATGAAGCTGAACGTGCAGGCGTCGCTGTGGAACACGCCCAGGGGATCCCACATCGCGCCGGTGTACGGCGAATACGACCAGCCCTCGTGGTTGTAGTTGCCCGCCTTGCCGTCGTAGATCTCCTCGACGAACAGCATCTTGTTGGCTTGTTCCTTGAAGGCGAACAGCTTCTTGGCGTCGCTCTTCTCGGTTCCCCGCAGGTAGTCCGGGAGCGAATAGCTGCGGTAGATGCAGTATTGCAGAGTCGAGCCCTGGCTGGTGCCGAGATTCTTGCGATTGTCGCCCGGGCAATGGTAGACCTTGACCTCTTTGAGATAGGGATACAGGGCGCCCGCCCGGAGCCCGTTGTACCGCTGCTGGATCGTCACGTTTCCGGTCGCCAGGGGCACGACCGATCCGCCGGTGTAATCGAGAGGGGGCAGCGCCCAGGAGGGGATGCCGGCAGTGGCGGTGTGCGTCGCAAAGCCCTTGCAGATGGAGCCCTCGTTCTCGTCCGCGTACATGATGTAGGCGTGGGCCAGGGATCGCTGGTTGGCCATGCACGTGATGCCGCGGGCCTGCTCTCTCGCGACCTTCAGGGCAGGCATGAGGATGCCCATGAGGATGGCGATCACGGCGATCACGACGAGCAGCTCGATGAGGGTAAAGGCCTTGCTCTTGCTCACGACGCACTCCCCTAATAAAAGCACATCTGTGTCGGCACCGGACTCCTATAGCATACCTGCTTGTTCCCGTTTGCAGAAGTCTTATCGGCAGAAAAAGTCGCGTCTGTGCGGGTCTCCCGGTATGGAGGAGCGACCCGTGGCCCGTGCCCTGTGACTCGTAATCGGGGCCGCGGGCGCCGGCCACCCGAGACCTGCACGGGCTCGGGCCTTTCTCACAGACACAAAAAAGTTGGACCGCCGAGGGGCGGTCCAACGCGAATACTCTGCTCTCTGCCGTCCGGCGGTTTCCGCCGCCGGGACTCTTCCGATTACTGAGGCATCAGCCGGGCCGCCTTCGTGCCCCACATGGCCCTCGCCGCCCAGACCAGATCCGGATTTCCCGGCTGGGACTCGGAGGTGGCCGAGGGCGGGACCTTCTTGCCGAACTCGATGGTCCGCGGGTCTTCCCACTTGTGGTAATCCGCGTGGCCGTCGGCAAACCCGTAGTTGGTGCCGTCGCCGTGACGCACCGGCGGCGGGTCCCACCACTTGGTCTGATTCGTGTACACGGTCCAGCCGCCCAGGGCCGCGGGGTTCGTGCCGCCGTCGTCGAGGAAGACGATCCGGTACGCCGGGTCCTCGATCTTCGACCGCTTCTTGATCATCACGGCCTTCATGTCCGGCCAGTCCTTGCAGTTCATCGCGTCGGAGCAGGAATAGGTCCGCTGGATTTCGCTGACCAGCCGCGTGTCGGTGGCCTTGCTCACGGTCGAGCACTTGTAGACCGCGTAACTGTTGGTGTACGGGAACAGGGCGCCATTCCGGATGGCCTCTTTCTTCTGGAACAGGGTGTAGTTTTGTTCCCAGTCCTTCAGCACCCAGGATTTCTCGTTGGGGTGGATGGTGTACTCCCCGGAGTCGCCGTTGACGAGCTTGTCGTCGTTCTCGTCGGCGTACATGATCCAGGCCAGCACGAGCTGCTTGCAGTTGTTCAAACAGGCGGTTCGCTTGCCCTGCTCGCGGGCCCGGTTCAGAGCCGGCATCAGGATCGACATCAAGATGGCGATCACCGCGATCACGACCAGCAACTCGATGAGTGTGAAGCCCGCTCGATGATTTCGCAGTCTGCCTTGTCTCATCGTAGTCCGTTGCCTCCCTTGAATCGTGTCACACTCCTATACGAGAAGGACCGCCGGTCCTTCGATCAGCGGTCCCTTGTACGATCTGTCGATCAATACTCTTTGAACTGGTTCATCCAGATCGGCCAGGTGCTCGGGTTGACGCCGCCTGCCTTCGTCCAGGGCCCGGCGGTGTTGAACGCCTTGTGCCACTTCAGCGTCCATACTTCCTTTACGCCGACCTTGCGGACCGACCAGTCCAGGAAGGACGACTGCAGGAATCCGCGGTGGCGGTTGATGGCGACGCGAGCCATGTCCCATTCCGGTCCGCTCTTCCATGCCTCCTCTTCCCTGGGGGCCGGGGCGTTGTTCTCCAGGGGCCACGTGTCGAAACGCAGACCGTCCATCATGACCGGGACTTCGTTGGCGTACTTCGTTTCATTGATCTTCCGGAAGCCGTTCTTCGCGGGCTGGCCGCCTTCATATGTGCCGGTGGCGGGGATGCTCAACAGGTAGCCATTGAGGGCGAAGCTGCCGTTGAAGCCGTTCTTGTTCATCACATAGGTCTTGCCGTTCCAGGTCTGAGAGGTCGGTGTCTTGAAAATGCCCCAGGAGTTGTAGATGTTCAGCGTCTGGGCAGCGACTCCCGTTTCACTCGTGATCGGCTTGGTCGCCGTCGGGCAGAACGAACTTTCGTTTTGCTTCCAGTCTTGTTCCTTCTCAGGCAACTGGTGGAGCCACCAGTATCCGTTAGCATCGGTCCCCGAGTAGAAGACGCCATTATTCTCGTTCACGTACATGTTGAACGAGAGGTTCCAGTTTCGGAGATTCGCGCTGCAGTTGATCTGCCTGGCTTGGTCTCGAACCTTCGACAGAGACGGCATCAGGATGGCCATCAAGATGGCAATGATCGCGATGACAACCAGAAGCTCGATCAAGGTGAAGCCACGTCGCCTGCTCATACCAACACTCCTTCCACACAGGACATAGAAATGTCAACGCATACAGGATGCCCAGGGGAAGCACCCTGTTCCACCAAATCCTGCCTTTTTTTTGTCCAGCACACACTTCGACCCACGCTGCCATTATAGCGAAGGCCCCGGGACGATGCAAATCTAAAGTCCGCAAATCACCTAGTCTTCCGCTGCCCAGACCCACTGTCGCGTCGCCAATGGGATTTCCCGAGTCCGCATCAGAGAATAGCCATCGGGCGGGGATTTCTGCACGCAAAATCGCGAGAGGGACGCATTTCCGTCCTCATGTGCCCGACGGAGTCTTTTGTGACTCTTTTCAACCCCTGGTTGGAGGAATTTGCTCAGTGGGGTCAGGGCGGGGAAGGAGCCGGCGGCAGGCGTTCGCCAGGGCGACGTATTGGTCGGGGGACAGCTCTTCAGGCCGACGGGTGGGGTCGACGGAGCATCGTTCGAAGATCGCGGGCCACAGGTCCCGGCCGGGCAGCTCGGGCGGGGCCGCCTTGACGCAGGCCCGCAGCATCTTTCGCCGATGGCCGATGAAGAGGCTCACAACTGCCCCAAAAAGGCCCATATCCTCTATATTGCGGATCTTCGCGGGGTCGCGGGTGTAGCGGACGATCGCGGAATCCACCTGGGGCGGCGGCCAGAACGCGCTGGGCGGCAGGGTCCGAAGCATCTCGATCTTGCCTGTCGCCTGCAGGAAAATGCTCAATGTCCCGTAGTCCCGTCGGCCCGACAGGGCGATCATCCGTTCGGCCACTTCCTTCTGCACGGTCACGCACATCGCGTCGGCGACCAGCGGCCCCTTGACCAGGTTGATCATGATGGGCGAAGCCACGTCGTAGGGCAGATTCGCCACAAGCAGCAGTCTGGCCTCGACTTGCGCGAGTCCCACAGGTCCCGTGGGTCCTATCCGTCCCATCCCCAAGAGCTTGGCTTTCGCCGCGGCTACAGCCTCCACAACCGCCGGCGCGATCGAGCCTTTGTTCGAGAGCGCATCGGTGTGCAGGGCCTGCACGTTCGTCGCCCCGGCCAGCCGCGACGCCGCGATGCCCGCAAGAACGGAGTCCAGCTCGACCGTGACGACCTGTCCCGCCTGCTCGGCCAGGGCCTCGGTCAGCGAGGCGGTCCCTGTCCCGATCTCCAGGACCACGTCGCCGGGGCCGATCCCGGCCGATTCGACCACCAGCCGCATCAGGTTGAGGTCGACAAGGAAGTGCTGGCCCAGCCGGCGGTTAGGAGCGACGCCGGCGGCGGTGAGGAGTTCCTGGATTTGACGCTTTGTCTGCATCTATAAAGAGAAGCACGAAATCCGAAATCCGAAATTCGAAACAAACCCAAAATCCAAAACCCAAATGCTCAAAACGGATCGTCCGGATGGCGGCAGCGTTTCTGTCATTTGGATTTCGGTCATTTGGGCTTGTTTCGGATTTCGAAATTCGAATTTCGGATTTGGCGGCCGTTACGCGACGTCGCTGGGCTCCTCGCGGTCTTCGGGAGCGGGGCCGTTGACGGGTCGCCCGCCGGGCGTCACTGGGGCCGGGCGGTAGGTCCGCCGGGTCTTGGCCATCTGGATCGCCATCATGATCGCGGATTTCATGCTCGATGGATTCGCCATATTGCGTCCGGCGATGTCGAAAGCGGTGCCGTGGGCGGGGCTGGTCCGCACCAGGGGCAGGCCGATCGTGATATTGACAGCGTGTTCGAAGTCCAGCAGTTTGACCGGAATCATTCCCTGGTCGTGGTACATGGCGACCACCGCGTCGTACTCGCCGCGCACGGCTTTGACGAACAGGGCGTCCGCCGGGATCGGGCCGGCGCAGTCGATGCCCTGTTCCTGGGCCAGCAGGATCGCCGGGGCGATGATCCGCTGCTCCTCGTCGCCGAACTGGCCCTGCTCGCCGGCGTGCGGGTTCAGAGCCGCTACGCCGATGTGCGGGTTCTCGATGCCGAAGAATTCCTTGAGGGCGTCGTTGAGCAGATCGATCGGCTCGAATACGCAGCCGATCGTGAACTTGTTGCGGATGTCGAAGAGTCCGAGGTGGATCGTGGCCAGGGCCACCTTCAGCGGCCCGGCGACGAACATCATCGCCTTGCGGGGCGATTTGCACTTCTGAGCGAAGAGCTCCGTGTGGCCCGGCCAGGGGGCGTCCGCCATTTTCCAGCTTGTCTTGCTGATCGGTGCGGTCACGATGCCGTCGAGGACGCCAGCCTTCACTGCGGCAATGGCGTCGGTGCAGAACTTGATCGAGGCCTCGCCCGACACCCGGCTGGGCTCCTTCAGCCACGGGGGCACGCTGAACTCGTCGTAGTCGGCGACGACCACCTTATAAGGATAGTCCCGGCTGATCTTCTCGTGCTGGTGCCGGCCCCAGAAGGGCTCGATTTCCGCCCGGTCGGCGGCGTAGCAGAGCTGCTCGTTCATGCCGAAAACGATGAACTTGGCCGCCCGCCGAACCTCCGGATCGGCCAACGCCTTGACCACCACCTCGGGCCCGATGCCCGCGGGATCTCCCATGGTCACGCCGATGACCATCTGTTCCGAGATCGAATTGTGATTGCCCTTTGCCATCTTCCATTTACTATTTTCTATTTATTATTTACGATTTGCGGATCGCGACTCACGACTCGGCCCTGCGAGAGCCAAATCGCAAATAGAAATTCGTAAATGCTAAAAGCCCATCTGTCGCAATCGATCGACGGTCAGCGGCTGCTGCGTGGGCAGCATGACCTCCAGTTGCCGTCGGACGATCTTGACAAGGATGTCAACCTCGATATTGACTCGCCTGCCTGTATATGCGTCGCCAAGCGTGGTCCTGTTCAGGGTCTCGGGAATCGCCGCAACGCGGAAGCTCCCTGCGCCCATGCCTGCGATCGTCAGGCTCACGCCGTCCACGGCCACCGAGCCCTTGAGGACCATCTGGTCCAGCAGCTCGCGATCGACGGCAAACTCTAATTCGGCAAACTCGCCGAGCGTCTTGATCGAGCGAACCGTGCCGACGCCGTCCACGTGGCCCTGCACGATGTGGCCGCCGAAGCGATCGGTAGCCTTCATCGCCCGCTCGATATTGACCTTCGAGCCCGGCCGCAGGGTCGCCAGCGAGGATTTCTCCAGGGTCTCAGGGCTCAGGCCGAACGTGGCCACCGGGCCTTGGAGCCGGGTAACGGTCAGGCACACGCCGCTGATGGCGACGCTGTCGCCCAGCCGGCATCCCCCGGCCAGCTCGCCCAGGTCCACCGCGAGCGAACCGCCCTCGGTGCCGCCGCCGGGGGCGACCGCCTTGACATCGCATACAGCTTCTATAAGTCCAGTGAACATGCCTACTTATCTCTCACGGCGTTCCGGGGGGCCCCACTGCGAAACGTCGCCTGGGATCACCTCCCTCTCCTCCCTGAGCCGTACGCCTATGCTATGACTTTCGCCCCCGGCCTGTCAAACAATTGTTCCCTGTTCGCAGCGGTCGTGCACCCAACCCGCTCCCAACGGCCGCGAAATCTCTTTTGCGGGGATGGATGGACGTGCTAAGATGGCCGGGCAGTGAAAATGCTCTGAGATTGTCGTCGAGGCAACCATCCGGCTGTCTCGCCAGGGAAAGGAGCGAAAGCCGTGGATTCGATATGGGTCAAGATCGCGGGGGCGGCCGTCGCGGTCGTTCTGGTGATTGTCGTGCTCGGCCGGTTCACCGGGAACAAGCCGGAATCGGGGCCGCCGGAGAAGGAAAAGACCTTCTACGACATGGCCGACCGGGATAAGCAGTTCGAGAAGGCGCCGAAACCCGCGGAACCCGCGCCCGAGCCGGCTCAGCAGCAGCCTCCCGCGGAGACTCAGGCCCAGCCCGAGACTGCGGCCGAGCAGCCGGCCCAGCAACCGGCGGAGCCCGCACAGCAGCCCCAGCCGACCGCTCAAGCCCCCGGCGTGATCCTGCCCAGCGCCATCACCAAGCCGACGACCCTGTATTTCGTTCCGCTCGACGAGGCCGAGGAAGTTGCCGCCGAGCAGCTTTTGCCCTGGGCTACGGCGACTCGCAGCATCGGCCGGCTCCCCCTGATGCAGTACGGCAACATGGTCAAGACCTGCCGGGACATTTTGCAGCGGTGGCCGGACAGCAAGTATGCCTTCCGGGCCAAGCAGTTGCTGGAAGACATCTATGAGGTCCATGGCGCCCAGTACAAGATCACGCCGCAAGAGATGGATATCACCCCGTTTTTGAAAGCCAAGCGAGGAGCCGAGCCGTACACCGTGGAGCCAGTGCAGAAATGACGAGAAACACCGCCGATGGAGCAATGCCCGTAATCTCGATCACCGCCCATTGTCTGCCCGAGGCCTGGGAAAAGGCCGTGTTGGCCGTCTGGGATCAGGGCTACGAAGTCAAGACCCAGTACGACAAGCCGGGCGATCCGCCGAGCAAGGACGCCACGGTGATGATCGCCGTGACGAACCCGTTCAACGAGCCCCGCATCCACAAGAATTTCCCCGGCGGGCCGGAAGAGCTCGAGGCCTATCGCCAGGAAGTGGTCGGCGGCATCCACGATCACTGGATCGATCCGGCCGCCGGCAAGTGGACGTACACCTACCACGAGCGGCTGTTCTCCTATCGGCCGGTGGAAGACCTGCGGAATCCGAAGAGCCCCAAGCCGTTCGACGCGGTCAACCAGATCCAGTACGTCATCGACAGTCTGTCCGAGGCGGGGCACACCCGCCGGGCCCAGGCGGTCACCTGGATGCCCACGGCCGACCCGCAGACTGACGATCCGCCGTGCTTGCAGCGGATCTGGTGCCGGCTCATCGCCGACGAGTCCGGCGGCTGGACGCTGAACATGAACACGCACTGGCGAAGCCGGGATTTGTACAAGGCTTGGTTCATGAACGTCTACGCGTTGACCGACTTGCAACGGACGATCGCTGACGCGATCGCCAAGAAACGCGGCGAGCCGGTCCGGGTGGGCCGGTACGTCGACATCAGCGACTCGCTGCACATCTATGGCAGCTATTTCAAAGATGCGGCCGCAGAGGTCGAGAAGATGCGAAAGACGCCTTTCGCCCAGCGGGCCTGGGAGAGCAACCACCCGGCGTTCGAGATGATGACGCAAGAAGCAAGGGAAAAACTGGCGAAAGACCCCGATTGGTTCGCGAAAGCCAGAGGGTAAACCCGTAAAGAAAATCCGAAACTCGAAATCCGAAACTCGAAACAAGCACGAATGACCAAAGCTCGAAATTCAAAACGGACTGCCCGGCGTGCGACAGCGTTTCGGTCATTTGAGTTTGGATCATTTGGATTTGTTTCGAATTTCGATATTCGGATTTAGTCCACTTAGGAGCATAGCATGCCGATCATCGTGAATGGCCAGAAGATTGAAGACCGAGAAATCCAGGAGGAGATCGAACGTCTTCGCCCCAGCTACGAGCAGGCCTTCGCCAACCTGGAGGCCGAGGCGCGCGAAGCCCAGCTCCTGGACTGGTCCAAGGAGAACGTGATCGAACGAGTTCTGCTCCGCCAGGAAGCGAAGAGCAGCGGCCCCGCGATCTCTGCGGCCGATGTCGATGTTGCTTTCACCAAGCTCAAGGAGCGGTACGAGAAGGTCGAGGATCTCTACAAGGAGTTCGGCGTCGACAGCGACGAGAAAGCCAAGGAGATGATCGAGCTCCAGATGAAAGTCGAGCACAAGATCGGCGAGATCTACGCCAAGACGCCCAAGCCGACGGAGGCCGAGATCGCCGAGTACTACGAACAGAACAAAGAGAAATTCGCGTCCGGCGAGCAAATCCGAGTCGCCCATATCGTCAAATACGTCAACTGGCAGACGGACGAGGCCGCCGCACGCGAGGCGGTCGAACAGGCCCACAAGGAGATCGCCGCCGGCGCGCCGTTCGAGATGGTCGCCGCGAAGTACACGGATTGCGGCGATCGCGGGGGCGACCTGGGCTACGTCGTGCGGGGCCAACTCGTCGAGGAGTTCGAGGACGTCGTGTTCAATCTGAATCCCGGCCAGGTCAGCGATGTCTTCCGCACACGGTTCGGCTTCCACATCGCCAAGTTGTACGACCGCCGAGCGCCGGCGATCCCGCCCCTCAAAGAGGTCAAAGACCAGGCTGTCGAGCAGGCCGCGGAGCACAAAAGAGAACAGGTTCTCGGCGAGTACCTCGATTCGCTACGGGGCAAAGCGACGGTCGAGGAAGTTTGATGTGTGATGTTTGATTTGTGAAGTCAGAGGGAGCGACGAGAGTTCCTCTCTGACTTCAAACATCAACCATCCCACATCCCACTTCGTTCTTTTGCTTTTCCCGATTCCTATCGTAGACTATGAGTAACGAAGGAGAACGAGAAAGCAGGATGCAGCAGTCATGATACAGTCTTTGAAGCAGAAGCCTGCCTCATAGACAGGAGGGGGGATCTCGCCACGGACTCCGTGTCGAGGGCCCCAAAGACCCCAGGCTTAGGGGCGTCCGGGCGCTGCCCTTTGTGTCCGGCAGGGGACCCCAACGCATAGCCGCGTTGGGGACCCCGGAACCCCATCTGCGACTATATACTCGGAAACGGAGCCGAGCTGTGACAAACTTTGGGGGGCTATGTGAGTTTCTTTCCGAGCCAGCCTCTGCGTCCCTTGACGCAGAGGCCTTTTTTTTGTCCCTTGGGTGGACATTTCCCGCAGTCTACATCGGTTCACGACCTCATTCCTGCCGCCATCTTGCGGCGGCCACGACGCGACTCTTGCTAATTATGTGACTTTTTGGTACATAATATCATTGCGGCAAGATAACGGATCAGGCGGTTTTTCCAGCCCTTTGAAGGAGTGGTGTATGTCTCGCATGTCTTTGATTCCCTTGATTTCGTTGGCGGTTCTGTTCGCCGGCGTCGCGCAGGCCGTCCCCATCACGATCGAGAACTTCAGCTTCGAACAGCCCGGCACGGGCAAGCTGGTGGGCTTCGCGAATGTCCCCGGCTGGCACATGGACGCGGCGCCCGCCGATTCGGGCGTCGAGACCGGGTACAGCCCGACCGACGGGACGTACACCGCATTCCTTCGCGGCGATCCGGCCGACCCGGCCCTGTGGCAGTTGACCGACCACACGATCGTTTACGGCGACGTCTTCGAGTTGAAGGTGGACGGTCATCTGACCTACCTGGCCACCACGCTGCGCATGACGCTCTACTATGACGTGGATGGCGTCCGCACGGTCGCGGCGACGCAGGACGTGACCGTCCCGAGCGCCATGACCGAGTTCACGCTGGTCTTCGACACGAAGACCCTCGCGGCCGCCGCCGGCCATAAGATCGGCGTCCAGTTCGCCAACGTCACCGGGGCCGGCACCTGGCTCGGCATCGACAACGTTCGGCTGGAGCTCGTCAAAGCCGGCTCCACAGGCGGACCTCTTTCTCCCATCCCGGCCGATGAAGCCGCCGACGTGCCGCAGAATGTGGTTCTCGGCTGGACCCCCGGCCCGTGGGCGAACACGCATGACGTGTACCTCGGGCTGTCCCGCGACGACGTCGCCAACGCCACGGCCGCTGCGCCTCTGGGCGTGCTGCTTTCTCAGGGTCAGGACGCCAACTCGTTCGACGCCGGCCGGCTCGAACTGGGCCGTACGTATTTCTGGCGCGTCGATGAGGTGAATGCGCCGCCGACCTCGACGGTGTTCAAGGGCAACGTCTGGAGCTTCACGGTCGAGCCGAAGTCGTATCCGCTCGCAGGCAGCCACATCACCGCGACGGCCTCGAGCAAGAGCAGCGCCGGCATGGGTCCCGAGAAGACCATCGACGGCTCCGGCTTGAACGCCGCCGACGAGCATTCGGTGGACGCGACGGCCATGTGGCTCAGCGCCAAGGGCGACGCCCAGCCGTCCTGGATTCAATATCAATTCGACAAGCTCTACAGCGTCGATCGTCTCCTGGTCTGGAACTCCAATCAGACGATGGAGGCCTACATCGGCTTCGGCATCAAGGAGATGACGGTCGAATACTCCCTCGACGGCGCCGCCTGGACGGCCCTGGGTGATTTCGAAGTGGCCCAGGCCCCGGGCGAGGACACGTATCAGGCGGATACGACCATCGAGTTCGGAGCGGTCGCCGCACGGTACGTCCGTCTGACGGCCAAGAGCAACTGGGGCGGCATGGTCGCGCAGTACGGCTTGAGCGAGGTGCGGTTCTTCACGACGCCGATGGCCGCCCGCGAACCGTCTCCGGCCGACGGCGCCACGGGCGTGGCCCCGGAAGCGACCCTGAGCTGGCGGGCCGGGCGACAGGCCGCATCGCATGAAGTGTACCTGAGCACGGACAAGCAGGCTGTGATCGACGGCGCCGCTCCCAAGAGCGTGGTTTCGAGCGCGAGCTTCGATGCTGCCTACAGCCTGGGCGTGACCTATTATTGGAAGGTGGTCGAGGTCAACGACGCCGCGACGCCGGCGGCTTGGGAAGGCGAGATTTGGAGCTTCACCACGGTCGATTCCGTCGTCGTCGATGACTTCGAAAACTACACGGACAACGAGGGCAGCCGGATCTATGAGGCTTGGATCGACGGCTATGAGGATCCGGCCAACGGCTCGCTGGTCGGCTATCCCCAGGCCCCGTTCGCCGAGCAGACGATCGTCCACGGCGGCAAGCAGTCGATGCCCCTGGCGTTCGACAACACCAACGGCGTGACAAGCTCCAAGGCCACGCTGACGTTCGAGGAATCGCAAATCTGGACGAAGGCCGGCGTCAAAACGCTCTCGATCAGCTTCTACGGCGCCGCGGGGAATTCGACGAATGTGCCCCTGTGGGTTGAGGTCGCCGATCAGACCGGCAAGACCGCCAAGGTTGTCTTCGACGGAGACCCGGCTGCTTTGGCCGAACCCGCCTGGACGCAGTGGGACATCCCGCTGACCAGCTTCGGCCACGTGAGTCTCGCCCGCATGAAGTCGATCACGATCGGCCTGGGCGACGGGACCGGCGCGGGCCAGTTGTTCATCGACGACATCCGGCTGTATCCGGATCGCGAGCCGGTCGTGGAGACCCCGGCGACGCTCGTCGGTTACTGGAAGCTCGACAACAACGCCCAGGACAGCTCCGGCAACGGCAACGACGGCACGCTCGTCGGCGGACCGACGTGGGTCGCCGCCGGGCGGATCGGCGCGGCCCTGAGCCTCGACGGCGTCGACGACTACGTCAACTGCGGCAACGGCGCGAGCCTGAACATCACCGACAAGGTGACGCTCGCGGCCTGGGTCAAAACCGGCGACGCCGCCAACGGCGAGCACAACCCGTACGTCGTCAAGGGCGACACGAGCTACGCCCTCAAGCACAACACCGGCAACACCATCGAGTTCTTCATCTATGACGACACGTGGTACGCCGCCAACAGCGCGGTCCTGACGACCGACTTCAACAACGAGTGGCGCCACGTGGCCGGCACGTACGACGGCGTGCAGTTGAAGGTCTACGTCGACGGCGTCCTGGCCGGCAGCAAGCTGCACACGGGCGCCATCGCCTCGGTCACCTACGATGTCAACATCGGCCGCGACGCACAGAATGCGACGCGCCTGTACAAAGGCCTGATCGACGAAGTCCGCATCTATCACGGCGTACTGCCCAAGTCGGAAATCGTCAAGCTGGCCAAGCCGTAATCCGCCAGATCTCGACGCACTGGACTGCATCCAAGGGCCGCGGGACAATCTCGCGGCCCTTTCTATTTCTTCCGATCGCCTCGCCCATTCGGGTGTGACCGGCCTGTCTGGCATAAGGCCAGTTTCTCTTGATGAACGGAGGAAGGGAGGAAGGAACGGACCGATCCGGAATCCGCCGCCCCGGTGGGGAGCGCCGCTATGCGGTGGGGCGGCGGAAGTTTATCGCATTGGAGCCACCAGCAGCAGGGGTGCTGCGCACGCCCTTGTGGGCTTTGACGAGCAAGTTCGGCAACATGTAGGGGGGCTTGCCCCACCCTACAACTGATCTGGAATCCGCCCTCGCTCCAGAGGGACGCTGGGTGCCGGGGGCCTGCATTGGGGTCGTTCGTGGGGGGGGCTGGTTCTCTCGCCACGAGTCTCGGTCATCGTTCCTTGCGATCGCGATATTTCCGTTGACACCCTACATCTGGGTCCTACAATAGGGGCCATAGCTATATAGAGTAGAAGGATTTCTGGCGAGGGACGTTGCGCCGGGAGTTCGGACGGCGGTTATTCCGGGAGGTCGGATTGGGTCGTGAGGTGTCCTTTCTGCAAGGAAGACAGCGATAAGGTCGTCGACTCGCGTTCCAGCGATTCGGGACGCGTGATCCGACGGCGGCGCCAGTGCCTGGCGTGCGAAAGGCGGTTCACCACCTACGAGCGGACCGGCGACAGCTTCAAGCTGCACGTGGTCAAGAAAGACAAGTCGCGCGTGCCGTACGAACGGGAGAAGATCATTGCCGGTCTGCAGAAGGCCTGCTACAAACGACCGATCTCGGCCGAGCAGATTCAGCAGATCGCCGACAAGACCGAGGAGGACATCTTCCGCAACTTCGACAAGGAAGTGACCTCCGCGTTCATCGGCGAGTGCGTGATGAAGCATCTCCGCGACGTGGACAAGGTCGCGTATATTCGGTTCGCCAGCGTCTATCGCGAGTTCGACGACGCCGGCGAGCTGATCGACGAGGTCAGCCGGGCGATTCAGGACATCGAGCCGGCCGAGCAGCTCAAGCTCTTTGATCATTGAACGAGCCTGCGAACGAAGGAAGCCGGCGCACGGGATAAGAAGGACGGGGCCTGCTTCGCAGGCGTTATCAGCCTGGCTCTTGGAGAATGGCTGTCGAAGCCTGCATCTGCGAGTCCGGCCATCAGCACGGAGGCAACGGTCACAATGCGCAAGCAATTGCTGGTCATCAAGGCCGACGGGACGACCGAGGAGTACATCCATACCAAGGTCATCGGGACGATCAACAACGCCCTGTCCGGGAGCGGGCGGCCCGACATGGCGATGGCCGAAGATCTGGCCGAGGTGGTGACTTACTACCTGTACCGCAAGCAGGACGATCGGCAGGTCAGCTCCAGCGAGATCCTTTCGATGGTCAAGGCGGTGCTCGTTTCGACAGGTTGCGAAGCCGCGGCGGTCGCCTTGGGCGAGCATTCCATCAGTCGTCGGTTGCGACGCTCCCGCACGGAGATCCTCGCGGTGGACATGCAGGACTTCGCAGACGTGGAGAAGCTCCGCCGCACGCGACAGGCCCCCGAGCGGATTCCCTGGGACAAGAGCCGGGTCATCGACGAATTGACGGAGCAGTCGAAGCTCTCCCGCCAGATGGCGAGAGTGGTCGCCGCGATGGTGGAGGAGCGGATCTTCGGCATGGGAATGACCCTGGTTCCGCAGAGCCTGCTCAAGCAGCTCGTCCTGGGCGAAACGGCCGCGGTTCTGCAAGCCCAGCGGGACCTCCAGACGAGCTGAGACCCGCGTCTGGTCGCATCGGTCCCATCTGTCCTATAGGTCCAATTCCCTCTTCGCCCGCTCGATCACCGATTCCGCGGTCTCCTCGGGCCCCACGTCGATCCACCGCACTCCCTTGAACGTCTTGAACCAGGTGCGTTGGCCTTTCGCCAGCCGGCGGGTGTTCTTCTTGATCTCCTCGACCGCGTCCCCCAGGCTCATTCGCCCTTCGAGGTGCTCGATGATCTCAGCGTATCCGATCGCGCAGCGGGCTTGCCTGCTCAGGGGTTTCTCCTCGGCCAGCAGCGATTTGACCTCGTCCACGAGGCCCTGGTCGATCATCTTCTTGACCCGGGCGTTCATCCGGCGGCTCTCCTGCTCTTTTTCGCGGCGAAGACCCAGGATGGTCCAGTCATGCATCGGCCGCTCGGCGTCGAATTGCTTTTGAAAGCTCGATATGGGCCGGCCGGTCAACCGGTAGACCTCCAGCGCCCGGATGATGCGTTTGGCGTCGTTGGAGTCGATTCGGCTCGCGGCCTCCGGGTCGATCTGCTGAAGGGCTTCGTGCAGGCGAGGCGTGCCCTCGCGCTGGGCCTGAGCCCGCAGCTCGGCCCGGATCATCTCGTCGCTGCCGGGGCCCTCGAACAGGCCGTAGAGCAGGGCCTTGATATAGAGCGCCGTGCCGCCCACCGCGACGATGGTCTTGCCCCGGCCGCGGATGTCGTCGATGGCCGCGAGGGCTTTTTCGAGGAACAGGCCCACGCTGAACGATTCGCTGGGTTCGACCACGTCGATCAAGTGGTGTCGAACCTGCTGCTGGGCCTCTTTGGAGGGTTTCGCCGTGCCGATATCCATTCGGCGGTAGACCTTCATCGAGTCGATGCTGATGATCTCGCCGTCCAGAGACTTGGCCAGTTCGAACCCCAGGCGGGCCTTGCCCGAGGCGGTTACGCCGAGAATGAGGATCATTCGTGATTTACTATTTTCCATTTACGATTTATTATAGGAACCTTGTCCGTGCCTCCAAGTTGGGCGCACGTGAGCTCAATTGTAATTCGTAAATGGCAAATAGTAAATTCGCACCTATGGCATCACGTACGGCTAACCTGGATTTCGACGGCTCCCTCGCCGAGAGAGTGCGGATCACCAACGAGGTTCTCGACAAGCTCCTGACCGGGCAGAGGGAGATCCCGGAGCATCTGGCGAAGGCCCTCCGATACACGCTGTCATCGCCCGGCAAACGGATTCGTCCGGCGCTGGTCCTGTGGTGCTGCGAGCTGACAGCCGGACGGGACAACCCCGACGCGAGACTGGCGGGCGCGGCCATCGAGATGGTCCACACCTATTCGCTCGTCCACGACGACCTGCCGGCGATGGATGACGACGACCTGCGCCGCGGACGGCCGACTTGCCACAAGGCATTCGACGAGGCCACCGCGATTCTCGCGGGCGACGGGCTCTTGACTTTGGCCTTCGAGGTCCTTGCCGACGGCGTGGACGATTCCGCACTGGCGGTGGCTCTCGTACGCGAGCTGGCCCAGGCGGCGGGTCCGGCCGGCATGATCGCCGGACAAGTCGCCGATCTCAAGGCTGAAAACACGGTCGGCACTGTCGAGATCCTGGAGTACATCCACACCAACAAGACCGCCAAGATGTTTCGCTGCGCGGCCCGAATGGGGGCGTTGTGCGGCGGGGCGAGCCCCACGCAGGTGGAGACGCTGGGCCGGTACGGCCTGAAGATCGGCCTGGGATTTCAAATCGCCGACGACATCCTCGACGTCTGCGCGTCGAGCGAGCAACTAGGCAAGACGGCGGGCAAAGACGTCGCAGCCGCCAAGTGCACCTATCCGGCCGTCGTGGGCATCGAGAAAGCCCGGGAGCTGGAACAGACGCTGGCTCAGGAAGCCACGACCCTGCTGGAGCCCTTCGGGAGCAGCGCCGACATTCTTCGTCGACTGGCCGTAGTCCTGCTCGAACGCAACAAGTATTCTCACATCGCTCCATCGATTTGGGAAAATCGGCTCCCCTGCAAAAATTTTCCACGCGCAGAGATCAGCCGTATCAGTATTGGCAGAGTCGGTCTTCGTTCCTGC
>JBDKUU010000673.1:0-10825 GCA_039679525.1 Phycisphaerales bacterium
AGCCGATCACCAACTCGCCCTTGTCCACCGATACGCCCTTGTACTCCTTGACCAGGGGCTTCAGCGGTCCGACCGTCTTGTAGATATCCAGGTCCTTGAGCGCTTCCTGGCCCTGAATGCTGACGGAGAAGACTCTGCCTTCCGGGCCCGTGATGCCATCGTAGGCCTCTGCGAAGTGCAGCCGCACGGTGTACTTGCCATTGGGGACCGTGAACTTGTACGACTCCATGCTGTACCGCTCGGTCTCGTAGATCCGCGGGATGTCCGTGCCGGTAATGCCCACGCCCTCGCGGTCCATGGTCTGGCCGTAGACGGCGCCCCAGGTCTTGCCCGCCTCCAGTTCCTGATCTGCGGACCAGACGTTGCCCTGCTTGTCCTTGTAAGGATCGAAGGAGCCGCAATCCACTCGCAGGACAAACTTCCTGGCGGGCTCTGCGGCCGCCGCAGGAGTCGCCGAAGCGGAAGAACCGTCCGTGAACAGAAGCGGAGCGAACTCACGCAGGCTGCGTCGCCAGGACTGCCACTCGTGAGCGGTGTTCGGAGAGACGTAAAAGACGCTGTTGACGCCGGCCTGTTTCAACGCCTCGGCGCTGGCCTTGGGATCGCCGCCGAAGCCGCCTCGTCCGCCGCCCCTGCGGTTGGCGGGATCGATCTCGCGGCTGCCGTAGCTGACGAACACCAGCTTGACCTTCTGCTTGAAGGTGTTCAGATCGTTGATGTCGGTCGGGGCGATGCTGCCGCCGCTGAAGATGCCGATGTGGGAGAACGTGTCGAGACTGGCCAAGGTGATCGCCTTGGTCTGCATGCCGCCCATGGACAACCCGGCCATCGCCCGATGCGGCTGATCCGCAAGGGTGCGGTAGTTGGCGTCGATCATGGGGATGATGTCCTCGAGCAGGGTCTTCTTGAACGCGTCGGCCCAGCCGGCCGGGGGCCATGTGCCGCCTTGGCCGCGGGCGGGCGGGCGTCCCCCCATACTCCACGTGCCGTTGTCCATGACGACGATAAAGGGCTTGGCCTTGCCCTCGGCGATCAGATTGTCCATGATCAGATTGGTCTTGCCCTGGTTGGGCCAGCCAGTCTCATCCTCGCCGCCGCCGTGCTGGAGGTACAGCACCGGATAGCGGGTCGCCGTGTCCTTGTCGTAGGCCGGGGGCGTGTAGACGAAGCACCGGCGCGTGGTCTTGGTGACCTTCGAATAATAGAGGTTCTGGCGGATCTGGCCGTGGGGCACCTCCTTGAGGGCGTAGAAATCCTGGTCTTTGGCCGGGCATTCGACGCCGCTGCCCCAGCGGCTGGCGCCGTAGAAGTACAGGCTGCCGGGGTCCGGGACGGCGGCCCCGTCGATCCAGATCTGGTAATAGTGGAAGCCTTCGTCCTGGGGTTTCGATTCGCCGCCGGTCCAAACGCCTTTTTCGTCCTTGGTCAGGGGGTACTTCACAGCCCCTATGTCAAGCTCGACCTTCTGGGCCTGGGGCGCGGAGATGCTGGTGCGGACCCGGCCGTCGGAAGTGACCTGGGGATACTGCTTTCCAGGCTGGTTGAGGGACGAGGGTTTCCAATCGTTCGCGTCCGCAGGCTGGCTTGTCTGCGCCAGGCACAGCGGGCTCGACAGGATGAGCAACAACGCAGGCGCCGTCAGCTTCCGTTTCATAGCCTTTCTCCTTTTGTCCTTGAATTGAAAGATCGTACCTCACGATGATCCTACCCTTTTCACTGGACAGTCGTCGCCCGTGCCGCGACCGCCTTTATAACCCTGCCGCAAGACGCCAGGAGTGAGACAAAAAAAAAGAATCCGAGCGAGATTTTTCTGATCTCCCGGTGTTTTTTCATATCTCATATCGGGCTCTGTCCCGGTAATAGAATAGAAGAAACGTAACCCAAAACGGCGTGGATTGGCTATGGGTCAGGACAAACGTACTCTCGACTTCCTGGGGCTCTTCGTGAGGCACCAACAGGAGATCTACGCCTACATCCTGACCCTGGTCCCCCATGTCAACGACGCGGACGACCTGTTCCAGGACGGGATGACCGTGATGTGGCGGAAGTTCGACCAGTTCAAGCCGGGCACGAACTTCGCGGCGTGGGCCATCCAAATCATGCGATATCAGATCCTGGAGTACCGGCGGAATCTGGCCCGCAGCAAGCGAGTCCTGGTCGAGGATTCGCTGTTCGAGGCCTTGATGGACTACGTGCCCGCCATTCAAGACGAGATGGCCGTGCGAATCGAGGCTCTCCGCAAGTGCCAGACTCTCCTGGACGATCGAGCCAAGCGGATCGTCAAGATGCGTTACGAGCACAACACGCCGGTCGACGAGATCGGTTCCTACCTGAAAGTGTCGCGACGTCACGTCTATCACCTTCTCGGGCAGATCAACGGCGTGCTGCTGCGATGCATGCGCAGAACGCTGGCGGGAGGTAGCCGTCCGGCATGAGCGCACCTCCTTTTTCGAATATTGACGAATTGATCCAACGTCTGCTGGACGATCAGATCGAGCCCGACGAGATGCAGCGTCTTGCGAAGGCCATACGCGAAGATCCCCGGGTGCGGGACTATTACATCGATAGCCTCCTGGTCTCCGCCGTAATCCGGCGTTCCAGCCAGGTGACCGGGGAACTGTCCAAGTCGGATCTGATCCAGGCCCTTTCGAGCGGCGCAGGGGCGAATCATCATCCACCCGTACAGGGAAGCTCCAAACGCCTGGGACGACGCATTCTTTCGGTCGCAGCAGTCCTGGCGTTCGGAGCCCTCGTTCTGATGTCTCTTTTCCTGGCCCGTCACAAGCCGCAAGGCCCGGCGATCGGCGTTCTGACCGGCGAGTATGAAGCACAGTGGCGAGGATTTCATCCGCATCCGGGCGAGCCGCTGTACGCCGGCGATTACGATCTTCGCGAAGGCGCAGCGAAGATGGACCTGGACCAGGGGACGAGCCTGTTTCTCGAAGCTCCCTGCCAGATCGAGATCAAGAGCGTTGGGGAAGTGGCGATGAGAAGCGGCAGGCTCGCCGCTGTGGTCTCTCCACAAGCCAAGGGGTTTCGCGTGCGAACGCGCACGGCCGTCATTACGGATCTGGGTACGGAGTTCGGGGTGATCGCCCATCCCGACGGGAGCGCCGAGGCCCACGTGCTGAAAGGTCATGTCGCCGTAGCTCTCGATCCGAACAGGTCGGGGCGAACGGCGTCGCTCGTTGTGAACGAAGGACAAGCCGCGGTTGTGGACGCAGCCGCACGGACCATTCGCGATGGGCTGGCTGCTCGGGCGGATCTCTTTCTCTTTCCTTTGCCGCCCGCCAGCCGGCCCGCCCGTCCGGCGGAACGACTGAACCTCGCGGACATCGTGGGCGGAGGCGACGGTCTCGGCTCCGGCAGGTTGGATCGGGGCATCGACCTGGCGACCGGCCAGGCGTTCACAGGCCCCGCCACGACAATTCGGTGGAGCCGGCGAAACGGATTCCAGCCGGCGCCGCAGTTCGGCGGCGTCGACGGCGTGTTCGTGCCCAACGGGGCCCTGGGCCCTGTCGTGATCAGTTCCACCGGGCTGACCTTTTCCGAGTGTCCTCGGACGATGGGAAGCTACTTCGGCGGCCCGGCGAACAGTGGCAAGTTCTTCGATATTCCAAGCCGGCAGACCCATACGGCCCGGATCGACGGCGTCGGTCTTGGCACAGCCGCACGTCCGGCCCTGACTCTTCATCCCAACGCGGGCATCACCTTCGACCTGGATCAGATCCGCCGGGACCATCCGGGCATGCAGATCAGTCGATTCACCGCGGTGTGCGGCATCCCGAAGGATCTGCCTCAGGCTCCGTTCAGTCCCGCCGACGTCTGGGTTCTTCTGGACGGCGTCGTTCGTCTTCGCTTGCAGTATCCTGCAGATCGGTGCATCATTGAGAAGGTGGATCTGCCGATCCCCGCCCAGAGCCGATTCCTGACGCTGATCGCCACCTGTTCCGGGCGGGCGGACTATTCCTGGGTCTTTTTCGGCGATCCGTTCCTGGAATAAGTGTTCACTCTTGGGAGGCTCGTATCGTGACTGGGACGCATCGTACATTCCTGACGTTGATTCTGACTTTGTCCAGCAGCGTGGCCATGGCGCAGCCGCCGGCGGAGCCGCTGAGCCTGTGGTATCGCCAACCGGCCAAGCAGTGGGTCGAAGCCCTGGCCGTGGGCAACGGGCGGCTCGGAGCGATGGTCTTCGGAGGCGTCGCCCAGGAACGGATCCAGTTGAATGAGGACACGCTCTGGGCCGGCGGGCCGTACGATCCCGCGAATCCCAATGCGCTGGAGGCGTTGCCGAAGGTGCGAGAACTGATCTTCGCCGGCCGGTACCGGGAGGCACAGAATCTGATCAGTCAAAGGATGATGGCCAAGCCCCTGACCCAGATGCCCTACCAATGCGTGGGCGACCTGCTGCTGGACTTTCCCGATGCCAACGGCGTGACGGACTATCGGCGCGACCTCAACCTCGATGCCGCCGTGGCCACCGTCGCATACACGATTGATGGCGTGCGCTACACGCGAGAGGTCTTCTCCAGCCCGGTGGATCAGGTCATCGTGATTCGGATCGCAGCGGACAAGCCCGGCAAGGTCGCGTTCACCGCCGGCATGAAGACGCGGCAGAAGGCATCCGTGACGTTGGAGTCGCCCAATACCCTGGTGATGAGCGGCGTCAATGGGGGAGCGAGCGGCATTGCCGGCGTGTTGAAGTTTCAGGCCCGCGTAGCCGTTGCGACTTCGGGCGGGCAGATCGTGCCCGGCGACGGTCAGATCGCCGTCAACAACGCCGATTCCGCTCTGCTGCTGATTGCGGCGGCGACCAGCTACAAGAGCTTCAAAGACGTGACCGGCGATCCCGAAGCTCTGACCAAAGAGGCAATTGCCAAAGCGACTGGAAAGTCGTTCGACGCGTTGCTCAAGGACCACGTGGTGGCCCATCAGAAGCTGTTTCGCCGCGTCGCGCTGGACCTCGGCACAACCCCCGCCGCCCAGCGTCCGACGGATGAACGCATTCGCGACCCCAACAAAGAGAACGATCCCCAACTGGCGGCCCTCTACTTCCAGTTCGGGCGATACCTGCTGATCAGCAGCTCGCGGCCGGGCTGCCAGCCGGCGAATCTCCAGGGCATCTGGAACGACAGCATGAATCCGCCCTGGCAGAGCAAGTACACGATCAACATCAATACCGAGATGAACTACTGGCCGGCCGAGCCGACGAATCTCGGCGAGTGCGTCGAGCCGCTCACGGCGATGGTGATGGACCTGACCCAGACCGGCGCCCGCACGGCCAAGTCCATGTACAACGCCGGCGGCTGGGTCACTCATCACAACACCGACCTGTGGCGGGCCTCCGCGCCGATCGACGGCCCGCAGTGGGGCATGTGGCCGATGGGCGGCGCGTGGCTTTGCCTGCACCTGTGGGACCACTACGATTACTCCCGCGACAAGGAGTATCTGGCCAAGGTCTACCCGGCCATGAAGGGGGCGGCCCAGTTCTTCTTCGATACGCTGGTCGAAGACCCCAACCACAAATGGCTCGTGACGTGCCCGTCGCTGTCGCCGGAGAACGGGCATCCGTTCGGCTCCAGCGTCTGCGCGGGCCCCACGATGGACATGCAGATCCTCCGCGACCTGTTCACCAACTGCGTCCATGCGGCGGAGATCCTCGGGGTCGACGAGGACTTCAGAAAACAGGCGGCCGCGACGCGCGACCGTCTGGCCCCGAACCAGATCGGCAGTGCCGGCCAGCTCCAGGAATGGCTCGAGGATTGGGACATGAAGGCCCCCGAGATCCATCATCGCCACGTCTCGCACCTCTATGGCCTGTATCCGAGCGATCAGATTCACGTGCGGACCACGCCGGACCTGGCGGCCGCGGCGCGCAAGAGTCTGGAGATCCGCGGCGACGAGGCCACCGGGTGGGGCATCGGATGGCGTCTGAACCTCTGGGCCCGCCTCCACGACGGCGAGCACGCCTACAAGATCCTCTCCATGCTCCTGCGGCCCGAGCGGACCTACCCGAACCTGTTCGACGCCCTTCCGCCGTTCCAGATCGACGGCAACTTCGGCGGCGTCTCCGGCATCGGCGAGATGCTGATGCAAAGCTGCGCCGGCGAGATCGAGCTTCTGCCCGCCCTGCCCAAGGCCTGGCCCAACGGCTCCGTCAAAGGCCTTCGCGCCCGCGGCGGCTTCGAGTTGGACGTCCAGTGGAAGGATGGCAAGCTCGCAGGCGTGACCGTGCGTTCGCTCGTGGGTGGATCGTGCCGGCTTCGCTACGGCGACGTCACGCGAGACTTGATTTTCGCTCCCCACCAGATCGTTCGATGGGATGGAATCAAGCCGAAGGAATGACCCTATTTGAGGAGTATGTCATGCAGCGTTCTCGATGTCTTGTGAGACTCGCGAGTCTGATCGCGCTAACCGCCGGTGTTGTCGTCGCCGTGCCGCAGGTTTCTTTCGGGACCTCTGCTGACGCCGCGAAGCATTGGACCGCCGACAACGGCAACGGCACGTACTCCAATCCCTTGTTCTATGAGGAGTTCGAGGACCCGGATGTCATCCGCGTCGGCGACACGTACTACCTGGCCGGCACCACGATGCACATGAATCCCGCCGTTCAGTTGATGCAATCCAAGGACCTGGTGAACTGGGAACTCGCCGGCTACTGCATGGACAGGCTCGACCTCGGCCCCAACTTCCGCTTGGAAGGCGGCAAAGGCATCTACGGCCAGGGCATCTGGGCCCCCTGCATCCGCTATCACAACGGCACGTTCCACGTCTTCACCAACGTCAACGGCGCGGGCCTGCAGGTCTTCAGCTCCAGGTCGATCAAAGGCCCCTGGGAACGCAGCCAACTCCCCGGCCGGCACGACATGTCGGTCCTGTTCGACGACGACGGCAAAGTCTATATCATCTCCAGCGCTGGCAACCGCGGCCCCAATGGAACCACGACCTATCCGATCGAGGAACTGACGCCGGACCTCAAGGCCTTTGTGCCCAACGTCCGTCACGACATGGTCATCCCGCAGGGCCAGAGGATGGGCGAAGGCCATCACCTCTACAAGATCAACGGCAAGTACTACGATGTCTCCGCCATCCCCGGCGGCCCCGTCAATCAAATGGTCGCCCGGGCCGACTCCATCGACGGCCCCTGGACCGTCACGACCATGGTCGACGGAGAGACGCTCGGCGTGCCCGGCGCGACGCCGGCCCGTGCCGCCGCCAACGACCGCGGCCTGTGGCTGCACCAGGGCGGCATGTGCGACACCCCTTCGGGCCAGTGGTGGTGCGTCATCATGTCCGACCACGGCAGCGCGGGGCGAATGGTCTCGCTGGTCCCGATCACCTGGGACGACGGTTTCCCGCTCATCGGCCTGCCGGGCAATCTGCGCAAGGCCCCCAACACGTGGGTCAAGCCCGACACTGGCGTCGCGCAAGATCCCAGACCGGCGTTCATCCACGATGACAACTTCGACAGCGGCAAGCTGAATCCTCTTTGGCAATGGAACCACGTCCCTGACGACACGAAGTGGTCTCTCACCGAGAAGCCCGGCGTGCTTCGCCTCCATTCGCTGCCGGCCGAGAATTTCTACGCGGCCCGCAACAGCATCTGCCAGCGACCTCCGGCTCCGGAGTCCATAATGACCTTGGAGTTGGACACCTCGGGCATGGTCGCGGGAGACACAGCCGGTCTGGCCCTCCTGAGTTCGCCCTATGCCTGGATCGGCGTGGTGAAGACCGCTGAGGCCACGACCTTGCAGATGTACACGAGCCCCAACATGGGCCGCGGACGCCGAGGCGCCGCCGCCCCTGCCCCGGCCAATCCCCCGACGATGGGTCCGACCAATCCCCCCCAACATCTGTGGCTTCGGGTCCACTGCAACTTCGACACCGACCAGGCGATCTTCAGTTGGAGCGCCGACGGCAAGGAGTTCACGCCCCTGGGCAATCCCTTCACCATGACCTTCCAGTTGACCACCTTCCAGGGCGTTCGTCCGGCCCTGTTCCACTACAACACGTCGGGCCAGCCCGGCGGCTGCGTCGATTTCGACAACTACGTCGCGGAGGAACCGCGGGCACGGGGCATCGAACGCGAGATTCCCGTGGGCAAAACCATCGTGCTGACCAGCGGCGCGGACGGCAGCCTCCTGGCCGCCGACGCGCAGAACAACACGCTGATCAATGTCGCAGCAGATCCGAACAAGCCGGCCCCTCAGAATGCCAGGTTCCAGGTCGTCGATCTGGGCCTGGGGCGCGTGACCCTCAACGCCGCCAACGGCAAAGTCGTGTCCGTCGCAGATCCCGAGAGCGTAATTCTCAAGGATCTGGGCGGGGCCAAGCCGGGCGACGCGGAATCGTTCCAGTGGGTCAACCTCATGCGAGGCGATACGATGCTCATGTCGCTGATCAACCATCAGTACTTGGCCACGAAACCCAGCTCCCCCGGAGCGGTCGCAGCCAACGCCCTCGGCGCCTCCGCCGCCCGCAAGAGCGGCGCGGAGTTCAGATGGAAGACCGTTGAATGAGGCGGATTCGCTGTGGGCGGTCGCCTGGGCGTCCAGGCCGCGACGCCGCGAGATCACGCGACGGAATAGAACGTTCCTTTGGGAAGGAGTTGCCATGAACATTCGACAATCGCCGCCGTCCTTGGCCTGCACCTGCACCCTGGCGGTCTTCGCCGCGGGCGCGTGGGCCTGGCTGGCCGCGACGCCGGAACCCGCGGCCGCCGCCACGTCCGTCGACGCGGTCATCGATGCCGGCAAGACGTTCGCTCCGATCAATCCCAACGTCTACGGCATGTTTATCGAGCACATCGGCAGCCTCGTGTACAGCGGCGTATGGGCGGAGATGCTCGACGATCGCAAATTCTACGACCCCATCGCCGCTGGGGCCCCGGCCGACAACGCACGCGTCGCCCGAGGCGGTCCTGGCCGCTTTGGCGGCGTGCCCCGCCGCTGGAGCCCCGTCGGACCGGCCGAATCGATCACCATGGACGCCCGGCACGCCTATGTCGGCGACCACTCGCCGGCCATCGCACTGAGTCCCACGGAGCCCCGGGGCATTCGCCAGGCCGGCCTGACGCTCGTGCAAGGCAAGGAGTACACCGGCCGCATCGTCCTGGCCGCCGACGCAGGCGTCCAGGTGTCCGTCAGTCTCGTGTGGGGGACCGGCGAAAAGGACCGTCAGTCCATTGCGATCAGGCAACTGACTCCCGCGTTCGCCACATTCCCTCTGACCTTCCAGTCACAGGCCGACAGCGCCGACGGGCGGATCGAAATCACCGCCACCGGCAGCGGCTCATTCCACGTCGGTGCCATCTCCCTCATGCCCGCCGACAACGTGCAGGGTTTCCGCCCCGACGCCATCGCGGCCCTCAAGAGCCTTCGCTCCGGCGTCTATCGTTTCCCCGGCGGCAACTTCGTTTCCGCGCATGAATGGCGCAATGCGATCGGCGATCCGGACAAACGTCCGCCGACGTGGGACCCCGTCAGACGCGGCTTCCAGACCAACGACATCGGCACTGACGAATTCATGACCCTGTGCGAGCTCATCGGCGTCGAGCCGTACATCACCGTCAACGCCGGCACCGGCGACGCCTGGTCCGCCGCCCAGTACGTGGAGTACGCCAACGGCGACGCCGGCACACCCATGGGCAAGCTGCGAGCCGCCAACGGCCATCCCGAACCGTATCGAGTGAAGCTCTGGGGCATCGGCAACGAAATGTGGGGGCTCACGTATCAGTACGGCGCGATGAAGCTCGACCAGTTCGAGTTCAAACACAACGAGTTCGCCAAGGCGATGCGGAAGGTCGATCCGACCATCACGCTGCTGGCCAGCGGCGCCATGCCGGACACGATGACCGGTTCTCGGCAGTCGTTGCGTCTGGCCGTGGACAACGTCGTGGAAAACGCCTTGAATTCCCGTGATCCGTCCGTCAGACTGAACGGCTCCTGGGAATCGTTCTCGGGCACGACGTGGGAATCGTTCTTCCGCAGCAAACTGGTCCCGGCGTACCTCTCGCCCGAGGACTGGACCGGCGGCCTGCTCACCCACTGCTTCGACCACTTCGATCTCATCAGCGAGCACTTCTACAACTACGGCAACACGCATTTCAGCCTGGCCGAAGGCCGCCAGGCGCCGAACGATCCGAACGAACCCGTCACGGATTGGATGCGGCGCGCGGCCAATCACATCCGCATCAAGGTCGAAGCCTACAGGGAGTATGAGAAGCTGCTGCCCCGGCTCGCCGCCGAACCCAAGCCCATGGCCATCAGCGAATGGGCCTACATGGGAGGGCGGTATCCGGTGCAGCCGGCTCTGGCGTGGGTCCTCCACGAGATGTTCCGCCACACCGATCTCATCCACATGGCGAACTACACGTTCGCCACCTCCCTGCTCGGCCGGGACGGAACCAGCGTCTCGCTGAACGCCAACGGCCTCGTCTTCAAAATCTACCGCGATCACTTCGGCTCCATCCCGGTCGAGGTCTCGGGCAACTCTCCCCAACCCAAGCCCACGGACCCTCCCGGCGGCGAACAGCCCGTCGTCAACGCCGGCAGCGACACGTTCCCCTTGGACGTGGTCGCCGCCTGGACGGCCGATCGCAAGACCCTTACGATCGCCGTCATCAACCCGACCGATTCCCCGCAGACGCTGAGCCTCCAAATCCGCGGCGCGGACCTGGCCGGCAAAGGCATGTTGAGCCGCATGGTGTCGCCGAGTCGCACGGCTGCCGCCGGTTTTGGGCAGGGCCAGGAGCCGGGCGTCAAGATCGAGGACCAACCCGTCGGCGAGATCCCCACGAATCCGACGTTCGCTCCGTTCAGCA
>JBDKUU010000674.1:0-10142 GCA_039679525.1 Phycisphaerales bacterium
AGCCGATCACCAACTCGCCCTTGTCCACCGATACGCCCTTGTACTCCTTGACCAGGGGCTTCAGCGGTCCGACCGTCTTGTAGATATCCAGGTCCTTGAGCGCTTCCTGGCCCTGAATGCTGACGGAAAAGACCCGCTCCCCCGGACCCGTGATGCCGTCGAAGGTCTCGGCGAAGTGCAGCCGCACGGTGTACTTGCCGCTCGGGACCGTGAACTTGTACGACTCCATGCTGTACCGCTCGGTCTCGTAGATCCGCGGGATGTCCGTGCCGGTGATGCCCACGCCCTCGCGGTCCATGGTCTGGCCGTAGACCGCGCCCCAAGTCTTGCCCGTCTCCAATTCCTGATCGGCGGACCAGACGTTGCCGGACTGGTCCTTGTAGGAATCGGCGGCTCCGCAATCGACCCGCAGCGTGAGCTTCTTGGCAGGCTCTACCGCTGCCGCGGGAGTCGCCGAGGCGGAAGAACCGTCCGTGAACAGAAGCGGAGCGAACTCACGCAGGCTGCGTCGCCAGGATTGCCACTCGTGAGCGGTGTTCGGAGAGACGTAAAAGACACTGTTGACGCCGGCTTGTTTCAACGCCTCGGCGCTGGCCTTGGGATCGCCGCCGAAGCCGCCTCGTCCGCCGCCCCTGCGGTTGGCGGGATCGATCTCGCGGCTGCCGTAGCTGACGAACACCAGCTTGACCTTCTCCTTGAAGCCGGGCGTGTTGTCGACGTCGGCCGTGGAGATGCTGCCGCCGCTGAAAAGTCCGATATGGGAGAACGTATCGAGGTTCTTCAGCGTGATCGTCCTGGTCTCCATGCCGCCCATGGACAGGCCGGCCATCGCGCGGTGCGGCTGATCGGCGAGCGTGCGGAAGTTGGCGTCGATGTAGGGGATCAACTCATCGATGAGGACCGTCTGGAACGGATCGATCTTGAAGTCTCTGAGGCCGCCGATCCGCGTGTCGTTGGTCATGCCGTAGGTCATCACGATGATGAAGGGCTTCGTCTTGCCCTCGGCGAGCAGGTTGTCCATGATCAGATTGGCATGGCCCTGGGAGCCCCAGCCGGTCTCGTCCTCGCCCCAGCCGTGTTGGAGGTACAGTACGGGATAGCGGGTGGTGGTGTCCTTGTCATAAGCCGGCGGCGTGTAGACGAATGCCCGGCGCGAGGTGTTGGTGCTCTTGGAGGGGAACAGGATCTGCCGCAGTTGGCCGTGGGGGACGTCCTTGAGGGCGTAGAAATCCTGATCCTTGGCGGGGATTTCGATGCCGCTGCTCCACTGAGTGGAACCGTAGAAGTACAAGGTGCCGGGATCCGGAACCTGGGCTCCATCGATGGTGACCATGTAGTAATGGAAGCCTTCGTCCAGGGGCTTGGCCGTGGCGCCGACCCAGGCGCCGTCCTCGCCCTTGGTCAGGGCCAGCCCGCCCAGACCGATGCGGACGCTCTGGGCCTGGGGCGCTACGATGCGGAATCGAGCGCGGCCCTCGGAGTCAACCTGGGGATACTGTTTTCCCGGCTGATTGAGGGACGAGGGTTTCCAGTCGTTCGCGTCGGCAGGCTGATTCGTCTGCGCCCAACACAGGGAACTCGAGAGGGCCAGCAACGATGCCAACGCTATCCAACTGCGTTTCATACATTCTCCTTCAATCCATAGGACGCGGCGTGAGTTCTCGCGGATCACGTCGCCACGTCAACCATTTTGCGCCCGGCTGGTGCACCAGCCTCAGGCTCGGCGAGATCGCGACCTGCCTGTATTACACCGCTCGGAGGCAGCCAAAGTGAAATAGAAAAACGAAACGCCGGACACGATTTTCACTTCTTTGGCATTTTTTATAGCGCAGTCCGCGGTTTGTGCCGGTGATAAGATAGACTGCCCAAGACATCGGTACCGCCGGAGACCCCGGCCTTGCTAGGAGCCTGTCGCATGTTGAAAGCCGTATTCGGCATGACCGTCGTCGTCGCCTCCCTCGCGGCGGCGCAAGTCCCCTCTACTGCAACCCCAACCGTCATCGTCGACACGAGCAAAGAGCCGGTGGCCGATGGGAAATTCCAGCCGGCGTGGCCGTCCCTGCAGCAGTATCAAACGCCCGAGTGGTTCCGCGACGCCAAGTTCGGCATCTGGGCTCACTGGGGGCCTCAGTGCGAGCCGCAGCGCGGCGACTGGTATGCACGCGAGATGTACAGCCAGGGGAACTACAAGTATCGCGAGCACGTCGCCCAGTATGGCCATCCCTCCGTCAAGGGCTTCAAGGATGTCATTCACGAATTCGAGGCGGAGAACTGGGACCCGGACAAGCTGCTGGCGCTCTACAAGCGCGCCGGCGCCCAGTACTTCTTCGCACTGGCCAATCATCATGACAACTTCGACAATTACGACAGCAAGTATCAGCCGTGGAACTCCGTGAACCTGGGGCCGAAGAAGGATTTGATCGGCGGCTGGGCGAAAGCGGCACGCGCGAACGGCATGAAGTTCGGCGTCAGCGTACACGCCGCCCATGCCTGGAGCTGGTACGAAACCTCGCAAGGCGCAGACCGGGAAGGCCCGCTGGCCGGGGTTCCCTACGACGGCAAACTCACCAAAGCCGACGGCAAAGGGACCTGGTGGGAGGGCTACGATCCGCAGGATCTCTATGAGCAGCGCCACACGCCCAGCCCGGACTTCCAGAACCTCGGTCTCATTCACTCCCGCTGGAACTGGGGCAACGGCGTGACGCCGCCCGATCAGGCCTATTGCGAGAAGTTCTACAACCGCACGATGGATCTGATCAACAAGTACCGGCCCGAATTGATCTACTTCGACGATACGGCTCTGCCGCTGTGGCCGGTGAGCGACGCGGGACTGAAGATCGCCTCGCACTTCTACAATAGCAACGACAAGTGGAACGGAAACGACGGCGTGCTGTTCGGAAAAGTCCTGACCGCCGACCAGCGAAGATGCATGGCGTGGGACATCGAGCGGGGCAGCAGCAATCGGATCGAGCCGTACCCCTGGCAGACCTGCACGTGCATCGGCAGTTGGCACTACGACAAGGGCATCTTCGACCGCCACCGTTACAAGAACGCCAAGGCGGTGGTGCACATGTTGATCGACGTCGTCAGCAAGAACGGCAACCTCCTGCTCAGCGTGCCGCTCCGAGGCGACGGCACGCCGGACTCGGACGAAATCGCGGTGGTCGAGGGCATCGCCGGGTGGATGGAGGTGAACAAAGAGGCCATTCACGGCACGCGACCGTGGAAGGTGTTCGGCGAAGGGCCGCAGATGGCCAGCGCCGCCCCGATCCAAGCCCAGGGTTTCAATGAAGGCAGGGGCAAGCCGTTCACCGCCGAAGACGTGCGGTTCACGATGAAGGGCGACGCGCTGTACGCTATCGTCATGGGAGCGCCGAACGCCGCAGTGAGCATCAAGTCCCTCGGCGAGAACGCCGGGCTCCTGGAGAAACCGGTTTCCGAGATCACTCTGCTCGGCAGCGACGAGAAGCTCAAGTGGTCGCAGACGGCCGAGGCCCTCGCGATCGAGACGCCGCAGAAGCAGCCCAGCGACATCGCCGTCGTGTTCAAGATTGCTTTGAAGGGGTGAAGAGTTCCGTCAGACGAAACGTGGCGTCGATCGCGATCGCGGGCCACGAAACCTGCGGCGTCTACATTGCGCCGGGGACGGAGTTTCGCAATCAAGATTCTGCTTTCGGCCGCTGGGACGGCCGGTTACGTTGCCTGCTGGCTGTCCGTGGCAATTACGGGCACAGAGCCGACGGGGAGATTTCGACCTAAGGAATAGGAGATGGAGACATGAAGACGAGAATCAGTCTTGTCGCAATGCTCGCGCTGGCGCTGACGCTGCCTGTTGCGACGCTGATGGTGGCGGCGCAGACCGGGGCGGGACGCGATGTGGTTCCGCCCAGGCCGCAGGGTCCGGGCGACATCTATGCCGCCGGCGGCTGCCCCCTCGTGGCCGCCCACAGCACGACGCGCGCCCTGTACGCTTCCTACAACGGTCCGCTCTACCAGGTCATGCGTCAATCGGACGGCAAGACCCTGGACATCGGCGTCGTCCAGCCTTCCGCGGGCGATGCGGGCGGCTACGCCGACGCGGCCGCGCAGGACGCCTTCTGCGCCAACACGTACGGCTGGATCACCATCATTTACGATCAGTCGGGCAAGGGCAACCACCTCGTCCAGGCGCCCCGCGGCGGATTCAGCGGCCCGGCCATGGGCGGCTTCAACAACATCCCGCTGGCCGATATGGCGCCGATCACGATTATGGGCCATAAGGCCTACGGCGTCTTCATCGAGCCGGGCATGGGTCTTCGCTGGAACGACGCGAAGGGCACCGCCGTGGACGACCAGGCGGAAGGGCAGTACTGGGTCATCAGCGGCCATCACTACAACTCCGGCTGCTGCTTCGACTACGGCAACGCCGAGACCGACAGCCGCGACGACGGCGACGGCACCATGGAGACCACCTACTACGGCAACGCCTCCGCCTGGTATCGCGGGCAGGCCCCCGGCCCGTGGGTGATGACCGATCAGGAGAACAACCTCGTCGGCTGCGTGAACGAGTCTCCCAACGACAAGTACTGCCCCGACCTGCCGAGCATCGGCTGGCGATTTGTGACCGCCACCGCCGACGGCGAGCCGCACCACTGGAGATCCATGGGCGGCGACGCGCAGACGGGCGACCTGAAGGTCATGTTCGACGGGCCGCGAGTCAAGAATGCCAGAAGCACCTACGACCCGATGCGAAAGCAAGGCGCTATCCTCTTGGGCAACGGCGGCGACAACAGCAACGGCTCGCAGGGCACCTTCTATGAGGCCGCGATGACGGCCCCCAATACCTTCCCGACGGCGGAAACCAATCAGAAGGTGCAGGCCAATATCGTGGCGGCGGGATACGACGTGCCGCGGCTGAGCATCTCGCCGGCCTCGGCAGTCGCCACGCCGCCGGGGCTCCAGACGTTCTCGCCGGGCTCCTCGCAGGACACCACCGTGACATTCACCAATACCGCCGGGACGCACGTCAGGAACGTCACGCTGGGCATCGCCGCGCCGGCGGGCTGGACCGTCGTGGCCAAGACGCCGGCGGCCATTGCCGGAATGATCGCGCCGGGCCAGACCGTCAGCACGACGTTCACGGTCACCTCGGGACCGGCGGCCTTCAACGGCGATCTGGTCGGCAACGCCTCGTGGACGGTCGCGGCCACCGAACAGAAGCGGTCCGAGATCGGGATCGAGAAGGTGCGGAACGTCAGTCCGATCAAGATCAACGAGTTCGCGATCGGCTCCGGCTCTCCGGCCAACCCGACGAACTCGTTCATCGAGCTCTACAATGCCGGCGGCAGCAGCATCGACATCTCCAACTGGACGTTGACGCAGCACCCGACGCAGATACCCTTCTTCTCTTCTGTGAAGATTCCGGCCGGGACGAAACTCGCGGCCAAAGGCTTCTACCTGCTCGGCCTGTCCAACTCCGGACTGGCGGTCTCCGTGAAGAAGGGCGACGCGACGCTCTACGTCAGGAGCACGGACGGCATGAACGTCGGCGATACGATTGAGATCGATGCCGGCTCGGCCGGGGAAACCCGCAAGATCGCAAGCATCCAGACCCCGGCTCCCGTCGCAGCCCCCGCCGGCCCCGGCGGTTTCGGCCCGCGAGGCGGACCCCGCGGCCAGACGACCGTGTGGCAACCGCTGCCCGACGGTCCGGTGATCACGATCCCCGCCGGCTCGACCAACATCCCGGTCACGAGCGTGAACGGCTTCGAGGTCGGGCAGAAGATGGGCATCGGCTACGGCGCCACTTACCCCACCGTCGCGAAGGCCGTGGAGAAGTACGAGGTGGTCACGATCACGGCGATCGGCAAGCAGGGCACACAGGCCTGGCTTTCGGCGGATGCGAAAGCCGGCGACACCAACATCAAGGTATCGTCCGTCGCCGACATCTCAGTTGGCGACAAGATCCGGCTGGATATCGATACCCTCGGACATGGAATCGAGACCGTCACGGTCACGAAGGTCGGCACGCAGTCGCGTCGCAGGCCGTTCGACGGCCCCATGGCCGAAGCGGATCGGGGCACAGGCCTCGACCTGGCTGAGCCGCTGAAGTTCAATCATTCGGCCAACATCCCCTTCAGCGTCAGGGGAACGGGGATCACCTTCGAGCCGGCGACCGCGTTTGCCCACTCGAGCAACGAGCCCGTCCTGGCGCTGGCCACGAGTATCACGCTCGATAGCCCCCTGGCCAACGACCACGAGATCAACGCGGCCGTGCGGGATGAGAAGGTCACGACCGCAGGTTACCAGGGGACTCAGAAGCCCAATCAGTGGTTCGGCGGTCCCGCCCTGGCCGGCTCCGGCAACATGGTGTTGCGCGACGCCGCGGGCATGGTCGTGGACAGCCTCAACTACGGCGGCCTCGTCGATCCATGGGCCGCCGAGGGGTACCAGGCCGCCTCCGGAGCAGGGGCCGACGGCTGCAGCGCGCCTTCGCCCGGCATGGGCATGGGCTTCGGCATGCGAGGCGGTCCGGCCGGCAGCGCGCCCAATCGCAGCGCCGGCCGCTTCCCTGACGGCGCCGACCTGGACAGCAACTGCGACGACTTCCTGCTGCAAACCACCACGTCCCTGGCAGTCGCTTCGCCTGCCGGCGCGGACAACATCAAAGTCACCAGCGTGGCGGACTTCATCGCCGGGCAGAAGATCATCGTCGATACGGGCGACAACAGCGAAGTCGCCGTCATCAAGACCGTCGGCACGGCGGGCGGCACGACCGTGGGCACGGCTACCGAGGCGGGCGCAACCGTGATCCCTGTCGCCAACGCGATGGGCTTCAGCCCCGGCCAGACCATCGCCATCGACAGCGGCGACAATCGCGAGACTGCGGTTGTCGCTTCCGTCAGCGGCGGTCGATTCGGCCGCGGCGGCCCCGGCGGCAGAGGCGGTCCCGGCGGGGCCTCGATCACCGTCGCCTCGCCGCTGGCCAAGGCGCACGCCCAAGGCGCGGAAGTCTCCGGCTCCGGCATCACCCTCACCGGCGCATTGACCAAGGCGCATGATGGCGGCGCGCAGATCGCGGGCAGCGTTCCGACGCCCGGCGCCCCCAACCAATATTCCAGGAGAACTCAGTGAGGACGCCCGCGGATCTGAATTAGACAGTTGACGCTAAGAAAGCTCCGCGGCCGGATCACGCCGCGGAGCTTTTCGTTTCTCCATAGAGGGATCGGAAGATCGAACGGTGGTTCTTCACAGCGACATAACTTGTTTTCAACGGCCTTGGCCCTGGTGGCGATGGCCCTTGACGGGGTTGAGCCTGCTGGGTCTGGCATTGAGCGTGTACCTGAGCTGGCTTCACCTGGCGGGCGGATCGGCGATCGGCTGCGGCGGCGGGAGCGGATGCGAACAGGTGCTCAACAGCCGATGGTCGACGATCGCGGGCGTATTGCCCGTCAGCGGTCTGGCGGTCGGTGCGTACCTGGCGATGCTGGCAGCGAGTCTGGCCGTCGGTCCGGCCACGGCGGCGCCGGTCCGGCGGCTGGCCTGGGGCGCGATGCTGGTTCTGGTTGGAGCGGCGGCCGGGAGCGCCGTGTGGTTCACGATCCTGCAGAAGTGGGCCATCGGAGCCTTCTGCCCCTACTGCACGGCCACGCACATCACCGGCCTGCTGTTGGCGATTCTGATCATCCGCCAAGCGCCCAGACAACTCAGCGAAGAAGAAAAGGGGACAGAAGAAGAAAAGGGGACATTCTACTTTTTCGGCGGAAGACAGAAGAGGGGTCAGAAAAGCAGAATGTCCCCTTTTTCGACGGTGGGCCTGTCCCTGGTCGGTTTGGTCCTGGCTGGCGGCCTGGCGGGCTGCCAAGTCGTTATCGCTCCCCCGCCTGTTTATCTTGCCGGCCAGTCGCAGGAAAGCCTGCCCGCCGTCGACGCCTGTGCCGGGCCGATGGTCGGCTCCCCGAACGCTCCACACGTCGTCACGCTGCTCTTCGACTACACGTGCCCCCATTGCCAGAGAATGCACTTCATGCTCAACGAGGTGATTCGCCGCTACGGGGGCAGACTGGCCTTCGCCCTGCGTCCGGCCCCGCTGGGCGGCGAGTGCAATCCTTACATCACCCGGGACGTCAAACAATTCAAGGGCTCGTGCGAAGCGGTCAGGATCGGCCTGGCGGTCTGGGTGGCCCGGCGCGAGGTGTTCGGCGCCTTCGAGGACTGGATGTTCTCGTTCGAGTCGGGCGACCGCTGGCGGCCGCGAAGCCTCGACGCCGCCAGGGCCAAAGCCGTCGAGTTGGTCGGTCAGGCGAAGTTCGATGCCGCCCGGGCCGACCCTTGGATCGACAGGTACTTGCAGTCCTCGATCCAGATCTACGGCCGGACCATCCAGGGCGGCAAGGGCGGCGTGCCCAAACTGGTTTTCGGTTCGCGCTGGGTCATTCCCCAGCCGTACAGCGCAGACGATCTCGTTTCGATTTTGCAGAATAGCTTGGCCGTGCCCGGGCCCTGATTCTAGTCAATCGATTTTGAAAGGAATCCTCATGAAGACGCGAAACATGCTGCTCGGTTGCATGATTCTCTCTGGCTTGCTGGCGGGGAACCTCAGTGCCCAGCAAGAGGCCATCGTCAAAATCGACCTCGATCGCAAGATCGGCGACGTGGACCCCAAGATCTATGGCGCCTTCGTCGAGCCCATCCGCACGGTTGTCTACGGCACGATCTACGATCCCCAATCGCCGCTGGCCGATGAGAATGGATTCCGCAAGGATTTCATCGAACTGGTGAAGGATCTCAAGATCCCGGTGGTCCGATGGCCCGGCGGCAACTACGTGTCCGGCTACAACTGGGAGGATGGCATCGGTCCCAAGGATCAGCGTCCGGCCAGGCTGGACCTGGCTTGGAACCAGATTGAGCGCAATCAGATGGGTACCGATGAATATGTCAAGCTGTGCGAACTCATCGGCGCGGAGAACTTCATCTGCATCAACGCCGGGCTGGGGACCCTCGATCAGGCCCGGCACTGGGTCGAGTACTGCAACTATCCCAAAGGGACTTACTACTCCGACCTCCGGCGGAAGTACGGCAATGAAGAGCCTTTCGCGGTGAAGTACTGGGCCTTGGGCAACGAGATCGACGGCCCCTGGCAGACGGGTCAAAAGAGCGTCGAGGACTACTGCAAGTTCGCCCTCGAAGCGGCGAAGATCATGCGCCTGGTGGACAAGAACATCAAGTTCATTGCCAGCGGCGCGTCCAACTACAGGCCGGACACGAACAACACCTGGATCGACTGGAACGACTACGTGCTGCAACACATGGTCGGGAGCATCGATTACCTCTCCGTGCACAGATACGCGAGAGAGGCGTTGGGCAGCGACAAGGGCTTTTCCGCGATGATGTGTCTCGGGCTGGACGTCGATCAAAAGATCGACGTGGTGCAGGCTCTGATCAAGAAGGCCATGGCGAAGTCCGGCTCCACGCGGCCGGTGTACATTTCGTTCGACGAGTGGTCCGGCGGACGCGGCAGTTTGACCGGAGCGCTGATGGTGGCGCAGCACCTGAACTCCTTCATCAGGCACGCCGACATCGTGAAGATGGCGAACATCACCATGCTGTCCAGCCTGGTGGGAAACGCGCCCGACGGCGATTTCAAGAACGAGCTGTATCTGGCCTTCTCCCTCTATTCCCACAACGCCCTCGGCGCCTCGCTGGACGTGTATTCCGACTGCGAGACATACAGCAACGACATCTTCAAGGACATCCCCTATCTCGATGTCACCGCCGTGCTGAACGACGCTGCCAAGACCCTGGTCGTCAACGTGGTCAACCGGCACGAGACAAACGCTCTGGCCGCCAACGTGATCTTGCAGAGCGGCACGTTCACGGGCCATGCAACGATCAAGGAGGTCAATGGCGGTTCTGTCACGGCGGCGAATACGAAGACGCAGCAGAATGTCGTCATTGCAGGCAAGGAAATCCAATTCCAGGGAAACAGAGTAAGTTACAGCTTCCCGGCACATTCGCTTACCCAGATGCTGATACCCGTCAAGTAGGCGGCGCAAGACCTCAGGAGCAGGTCGATTCCGAAATCGGCCTTCGAGGAGTTCCGACCATGAACAGGCATTTGAATCGTCGGCAGTTCCTTCGAGCTGTCACCGGGGCGGCGGCCG